>NZ_JBEFLV010000005.1:0-252552 GCF_040149365.1 Kluyvera huaxiensis | reverse complement strand
AGTGGAGCAGGAAGGACATCTGATGGAAATGGAAGCCACGCAAGCACCTTAAAATCACCATCATACACTAAATCAGTAAGTTGGCAGCATTACCCGAAGATGGCATTAAATATAAAAAATTGTGACATATAGCAAATTCGCAAGCATGAAAACGGGACATAACTTGCAATACATAGCTATTTGACCGACCTTTGTATGGATTAATTACGAAGCGCAAAAAAAATCTCGTTTTCCAATCCTCACAGTGAAGTGATTAGCTATGTTGATTCCGTCAAAACTAAGTCGACCAGTCCGTCTCGAACACACGGTGGTTCGTGAGCGGCTATTGGCGAAACTTTCAGGCGCGAACAATTATCGTCTGGCGCTGATAACCAGTCCGGCTGGCTATGGAAAGACCACGCTCGTGTCACAATGGGCGGCAGGGATGAGCGATCTCGGTTGGTATTCACTTGATGAAGGTGACAACCAGCAGGAGCGTTTTGCCAGCTACCTGATCGCTGCAATTCAGCAGGCGACGGGCGGCCATTGCGAGGCCAGCGAAAACATGGTGCAAAAGCGCCAGTACGCCAGCCTGAGCTCCCTTTTCTCTCAGCTTTTCATTGAACTCAGCGAATGGCAGCGTCCGCTCTATTTGGTCATTGATGACTACCATCTGATCACCAATCCGGTGATCCACGATGCGATGCGTTTTTTCCTGCGCCACCAGCCGGAGAATCTCACGCTGGTTGTACTGTCGCGTAACCTACCGCAGCTTGGCATTGCCAACCTGCGCGTGCGCGATCAACTGCTGGAAGTGGGTAGCCAACAGCTCTCTTTCACGCATGCAGAAACCAAACAATTTTTTGACTGCCGCTTAGCGTCGCCGATTGAAGTGGCGGAAAGCAGCCGTCTGTGTGACGACGTCGCCGGCTGGGCCACCGCGCTACAGCTGATTGCGCTCTCCGCTCGTCAGCGTAACAACGCCACCCAGCACTCTGCGCGCCGTCTGGCGGGAATTAATGCCAGCCATCTATCCGATTATCTGGTCGATGAAGTCCTCGATAACGTCGATCGGGAGACGCGTAACTTCCTGCTGAAAAGCTCGCTGCTGCGCTCGATGAACGACTCGCTTATCGCCCGCGTCACCGGTGAAGAAAACGGCCAGATGCGTCTCGAAGAGATCGAGCGCCAGGGGCTTTTTCTGCAACGCATGGATAACTCCGGCGAATGGTTCAACTACCATCCGCTGTTTTGTAGCTTCCTGCGTCAGCGCTGCCAGTGGGAACTGGCGGCCGAATTGCCGGAAATTCACCGTGCCGCCGCAGAAAGCTGGATGGCACAAGGTTTCCCAAGCGAAGCCATTCACCACGCGCTGGCCGCGGGTGACCCGAAAATGCTGCGCGACATTCTGCTAAACCACGCGTGGGGACTGTTCCACCACAGCGAACTGACGCTGCTCGAAGAGTCGCTTTCTGCGCTGCCGTGGCAAAGTCTGCTGGAGAACCCGCGCCTGGTGCTGCTACAGGCCTGGCTGATGCAAAGCCAGCACCGCTACAGCGAAGTGAATACCCTGCTGGCCCGCGCCGAGCAGGAAATGACCTCAGAAATGGACGCGTCGCTGCATGGTGATTTCAACGCCCTGCGCGCCCAGGTCGCCATTAACGACGGCGACCAGGATGAAGCGGAGCGCCTTTCCACCGTCGCGTTGGAAGAGCTGCCGCTGGCTAATTTCTATAGCCGCATCGTCGCCACCTCGGTACATGGCGAGGTGCTGCACTGCAAAGGGCTGCTGAGCCAATCCATCGCGGTGATGCAGCAAACCGAACAAATGGCGCGTCGTCACGATATCTGGCACTACGCGCTGTGGAGCCTTATCCAACAAAGCGAAATTTTGTTCGCCCAGGGCTTCCTGCAAGCCGCGTGGGAATGTCAGGAGAAAGGCTTCCAGCTGATTCGCGAACAACATCTTGAACAGCTGCCGATGCATGAGTTCCTGCTGCGTATTCGTTCACAGCTACTGTGGGCTTGGGCGCGTCTCGACGAAGCGGAAGCCGCTGCTCGCACCGGTATTGAGGTGCTCAGCAGTTTCCAGCCGCAGCAACAGCTCCAGTGCCTGTCGTTGCAGGTTCAGTGCTCGCTGGCGCGTGGCGATCTGGACAACGCTCGCAATCACCTGAACCGTCTTGAGAATTTACTGGGCAACGGTGCGTATCACAGCGACTGGGTCTCCAACGCAGACAAAGTCCGGGTGATTTACTGGCAGATGGTCGGCGACAAAAAGTCCGCCGCCAACTGGCTTCGCCATACGCCGAAACCTGAATTCGCCAATAACCACTTCTTGCAGGGCCAATGGCGCAACATCGCCCGGGTACAGATTTTACTCGGTGAATTTGATTCTGCCGAAATGGTGCTGGAAGAACTCAACGAAAACGCCCGTTCGCTGCGTCTGATGAGCGATCTCAACCGCAACCTGCTGTTACTTAATCAGCTGCACTGGCAGTCCGGTAATAAGAACCAAGCCCAGCGTATGCTGCTGGAAGCGCTGCAATTAGCAAACCGCACCGGGTTTATCAGCCACTTCGTGATTGAAGGTGAAGCCATGGCGCAGCAGCTGCGTCAGTTGATCCAACTGAATACGCTGCCGGAGCTTGACCAGCACCGTGCCCAGCGTATTCTGCGCGAGATTAACCAGCATCATCGGCATAAGTTCGCCCACTTCGATGAGAGCTTCGTGGAGCGCCTGCTTAACCACCCGGAAGTACCGGAGCTTATCCGCACCAGCCCGCTCACCCAGCGTGAGTGGCAGGTTTTGGGGCTTATCTATTCCGGCTACAGCAATGAGCAGATTGCCGGTGAACTCGATGTCGCCGCAACCACCATCAAAACGCATATTCGTAACCTGTATCAGAAGCTGGGCGTGGCGCATCGTCAGGATGCGGTACAACATGCACAGAAACTGCTGAAGATGATGGGCTACGGCGTCTAGCCGTTACGCCTAATCCGGCTGGCATCTTTACGATGTCAGCCGGGTAAACATCGTCCCCTCAAATATTCTCAACGCCACCCGCCTCCCCATGAATGACAAAGAGATAGCTGTGTCACAATAGAGAATTAACATAACCGCAAAGTGAAAAATTAGAATACTCAGGTTCAACGTCACCTTTTATAAATGATGTCGTATGTTGGCACGTAATAATAAACAGGTGACCCTATGTCGGCATTAACCGGAAAAATCAGTAATAAAGAGAAGTTTGGCTTTGGTTTGGGCGATGCCGCAAGCCATATCGTATTTGATTCTTCAGTTGCTATTCTTGCTTATTTCTATACGAATATTTATGGCTTACCCCCAGCAGTAATGGGGACTCTATTTTTAGTCGTCAGAGTTTTAGACGCCATTACTGACCCGATTATGGGGGCCATTGCCGATCAGACCAAAAGTCGCTGGGGGCGTTTCCGTCCGTGGCTATTAATCATTTGTGTACCGTTTGCCGTAAGCTGCGTACTGGTATATTCCACGCCGAACTTCGAACAAACCGGTAAAATTGTTTATGCCGTCGTCGCATATATCTTTATGACTTTGATGTATACCGCGATTAATATTCCTTACTGCTCGCTGGGCGCGGCCATTACCGCCGATCCCAAAGAAAACCTGTCGCTGCAGTCCTGGCGTTTTGCCGTTGCGCCAATTGGCGGAGCCATGGGTACCGCGCTTATCCTGCCGCTGGCCGATCTCATCGCACCGGGTGACAGAGCCACCGGTATGCAATGGGCGATGGGCATTTTTGGGGTAATTGGCTGCATTATGTTCCTGGTCTGCTTTATGACCACTCGCGAACGTATTACGCCGGTTAAAGAAGAGAATTTAAACATTTTACGCGACGTGCGTATTTTGATGAAAAACGATCAGTGGCGGGTCCTGTCAATATATAACCTGGCCATGCTCTGTGGCGTCGTAGTACGCGGCAGCCTGCTGGTTTATTTTGTGCAATATATTTTGCACCAGGGTAGCAACATTATATCTCTGTTTATGCTGGCAACCACCGTTGCCGCCGTCGTCGGTAGCTTGATGGCAAAACAGGTCGGTTCATGGATGTGTAAAATCCGTGCCTCAGTTTGGGTGAATGTCCTCAGCGCTTTATTTGGCTTAGCCTTCCTCGTACTGCCTTCAGATTATTGGATCCCGGCGTTTATCGTCCACATTATCCTCAATATTCTGCAAGGGATTAACGCGCCGTTGCAGTGGTCGATGATCACCGATGCCAATAACTACGGGGAATGGAAAACCCAGCGCCGCATTACGGGGATGAACGTGGCGGCCAACATTTTCATTATCAAACTGGGCGTAGCTATCGGTGGCGCCCTGACCGGCTGGGGGCTAGCTTTCTACGGCTACCAGGCGGGCGTTGAACAGCAATCAACAGAAGCTATCCGTGGAGTGTTAATCCTGTTTACGGTCCTGCCGGCTATCTTCTACCTGATTACTGCAGTTTCTATTCGCTACTATCGCCTGACCGAAGACCGCATGAACGCTATCGTCTCCGACCTCAGCGAAGGGAAATTCCAGCAGCAGATGTCCTAAAGCCATCATCGCCTCCTCGGGAGGCGCAACAAAAAGGGCGCTTCTAAAAGCGCCCTTTTTTAACACAGCTCCAGCTGCACCTCATTCTCAGCAATCACCTGCATCACGCCCGGCGGCGGCAGAACGTCGGTATACACCGCGTCTACCATGCTGATACTGCCCATATTCACCATCGCGTTACGGCCAAACTTCGAATGGTCGACAACCAGAATCACGTGACGAGAATTGTCGATAATCGCGCGCTTGGTGCGCACCTCGTGATAGTCAAACTCCAGCAGGGAACCATCGCTATCAATGCCGCTGATCCCGAGGATGCCGTAGTCCAGGCGGAACTGAGAAATGAAGTCCAGCGTGGCCTCACCGATAATGCCGCCATCCCGGCTGCGTAGCTCGCCGCCCGCCAGGATAATGCGGAAATCGTCTTTCACCATCAGCGTGTTGGCGACATTGAGATTGTTGGTCACGATACGCAAATCGCTGTGATTCAACAGCGCATGCGCCACCGCTTCCGGCGTGGTGCCGATATCAATAAACAGCGCAGAACCATTTGGGATCTGGCTGGCAACCTTGTGGGCAATCCGCTCTTTTTCGGCGGTTTGCGTCGCCTTACGATCGTGCCACGGCGTATTCACCGAGCTCGACGGCAACGCGGCACCACCGTGATGACGCAGGATTTTTTTCTGGTCAGCAAGATCGTTCAGATCGCGACGAATCGTCTGCGGACTGACGGAGAAGTGCTCTACCAGCTCTTCCGTGCTGACGTAACCCTGTAGTTTTACCAGCTCGATTATCGCGTCATGACGTTGTGTTTGTTTCATGATGAATCCCTGGAAAATTATGCTCGTTTTCGCACATTCTGCGTATCGACGAAGGCCATTGCCAGCCCAATCACCAGCCCGGTGATGTGTGCGCCGTTCGCAATCGACATGCCAAATACATTAAACCATCCGGCCACCAGCCAAATCAGCGAGAACATCATCAACCCGCGCGGCAGGAAAATACCGCTTTGCGGGTCGCGCTCACCGTGCAGCCAGGCATAGCCCATCAAGGCATAAACCACGCCGGATAGACCACCAAACCACGGGCCACTGAACTGATGCTGCATAAAGCCGCTCAGCAGCGCACTGATTAAGGTAATCACCACCAGCTTACCGCTACCGATACGCTTTTCTACCGCACCGCCGAGGTACCACCACCATAGCAGGTTGAAGAGGATATGAATGAAGGAGAAATGCATTAAAGCATGAGTAAAGTAGCGCCAGGCCTCAAATTTCAGCGAATCATCGTACGGCCAGGCCAGCATCAGCATCACCGGCTGATCGCCCACCACGCTCATCAGAATAAAGACCAGGATGCAGGCCGCCATGACGCTCATCGTCACCGGGCCCGCTCCGGCTTTCAGGGTTGCCAGGAATGGGAAACGACGATAGTGCAGACCACTATTGGTTTGCCCAGACTGCCAGCTCGCCGCCAGATAGCGCGGGTCGGCCGGGTTATCGAGGAATTGTTCCAGCTCTGCGCGAACGCGCGCCTCCTGCGAGGCATCAGAAAGCCAGACATCGCTACGTTCATGCTGCTGGATAGTCAGAATAACGCCCTGTGTCGCCATATAGTCTACAAAGGCCTGGGCCACACGAGGGTTGGTAAAAGAGGTGATCATCAACATACAGCAGGTCGCTTCTATTCCACACAAAAGAGGACAGTATATACCCAAACCCTGACGGATAGGTTGCAACGCGACACTATCACCGCCCATTAGCAGGCGGTATTGGGGGTAAAAATCGTTACGGTGGTTAAAATACCGTGTGTTCGACTTCTGCCGGGAAGTGGCGATGCCAGGCATCAAAGCCGCCATCAACGCTGTAAACCTGGTCATAACCCTGCTGAAGCAGGTACTGCGCCGCGCCTTTACTGCTGTTGCCGTGATAGCACATCACCATAACCGGCGTTTCAAAATCGTTATCGCGCATAAACGCACCCAGCGTGTCGTTCGTCAGATGAAACGCGCCCGGCGTATGGCCAACGGCATAGCTTTGCGGGTCACGAATATCCACCAGCACGGCCGCTTTCTGCTGCAGCTTCTGGTGCGCCTGTTCTACGTTGATACATTCAAACTGATCCATGGTGCTCTCTTATCATTATGGCAGGTGTCTTGCTGACGACATTTTACCGCCAAGTGTACGTCGTCATGCCACGTAAACGCCAATATGTTATGCACATCACTCTAAAATGTTTTTTCTATGTTACCAAAGGCGCGTTTACTTGCTATTATGAGCGATATCGAACATTAATGAGCTATAACGAAAGTCCTTGAGGTAGCAATAATGGAAACCAAAGATCTGATTGTGATTGGTGGCGGCATCAACGGCGCAGGCATTGCGGCAGACGCGGCGGGGCGTGGTTTATCCGTCCTGATGCTGGAAGCCAGAGATCTGGCGTGTGCCACATCCAGCGCCAGCTCAAAGCTTATTCACGGCGGTCTGCGCTACCTTGAGCACTATGAATTCCGCCTGGTCAGCGAAGCGCTAGCCGAGCGCGAAGTGCTGCTAAAAATGGCCCCGCACATCGCCATTCCCATGCGTTTTCGACTCCCCCACCGTCCGCATCTGCGTCCGGCGTGGATGATCCGTACCGGTCTGTTTATGTACGATCATCTGGGGAAACGTACCAGCCTGCCCGCCTCTACCGGCGTGCGTTTTGGCGCAGAATCCGTTCTGAAGCCAGAAATCGTGCGCGGTTTCGAATATTCCGACTGCTGGGTAGATGATGCTCGTCTGGTGTTAGCCAACGCGCAAATGGTGGTACAGAAAGGCGGTGAAGTTCGCACTCGCACCCGAGCTATCTCCGCTAAACGCGAAAACGGCCTGTGGGTGGTTGAAGCGGAAGATATCGACAGCGGAGAGCGTTTCCGCTGGCAAGCTCGCGGTCTGGTCAATGCTACCGGTCCGTGGGTGAAACAATTCTTTGATGACGGCATGCAGCTGCCGTCACCGTACGGTATTCGCCTGATTAAAGGCAGCCACATCGTGGTTCCGCGCGTCCACACGCAGAAACAGGCCTACATCCTGCAAAACGAAGACAAACGCATCGTGTTTGTGATCCCGTGGATGGACGAGTTCTCCATCATCGGCACCACCGACGTGGAGTACCAGGGCGATCCGAAAAACGTCGAGATCGACGAAAGCGAGATTAACTACCTGCTGAAGGTCTACAACGGCCACTTTAAAAAACAGCTCGCCCGCGAAGATATCGTCTGGACCTACTCCGGCGTGCGTCCGCTGTGCGATGACGAGTCCGATTCACCGCAGGCCATCACCCGCGACTATACGCTGGATATTCATGATGACCACGGCAAAGCGCCGCTGCTGTCGGTATTCGGCGGCAAGCTCACCACCTACCGCAAGCTGGCAGAACATGCCCTGGAGAAACTGGCGCCTTACTATCACGGAATTGGCCCAGCGTGGACCAAAGGCGCAGTCCTGCCCGGCGGTGAGATAGGCAGCGATCGCGATGACTACGCCGCGAAGCTGCGTCGCCGCTATCCGTTCATCACCGAGTCGCTGGCTCGTCACTACGCTCGCACCTACGGCAGCAACAGCGAGCTAATTATTGGCGATGCGCGTGATGTCAGCGGTCTGGGCGAAGATTTCGGCCATGAGTTTTATGAAGCAGAGCTGCGCTACCTGGTGCAACACGAGTGGGTGCGTCGTCTGGACGATGCCATCTGGCGTCGTACCAAGCAGGGGATGTGGCTGAACGCCGAACAGCAATCGCGTATCAGTGAATGGCTGGTGAAAACGCTGGGAAAGCCTGAATTGTCACTGGCGTCTTAACGATTCGACAAGACAATAAAAAACGGGGCCAGATGGCCCCGTTGCTGTTTTACAGTTTCACCGGCTCAATATGCCAGATATTCTCGGCATACTCTTGAATCGTACGGTCAGAAGAGAAATAGCCCATATTGGCGATGTTGTGCATCGCTTTGGTGGTCCACTGCTCCGGCTCGCGGTACAGTTCGTCAACCTTATCCTGGCAATCCACATAGCTACGGAAGTCAGCCAGCACCTGATAGTGGTCGCCGAAGTTAATCAGCGAATCCACCAGATCACGGTAGCGTCCCGGTTCGCCCGGACTAAACACACCGGTGGCGATTTGCGTCAGCACCTGGCGCAGCTCGGCATCCTGCTCGTAGTAGTCACGTGGGCTGTAGCCCTTACGACGCAGCGCTTCAACCTCCTCGGCGGTATTACCGAAGATAAAGAAGTTTTCCGCCCCGACGTGCTCCCGCATCTCGACGTTAGCGCCGTCCAGCGTCCCAATCGTTAACGCCCCGTTGAGCGCAAATTTCATGTTACTGGTCCCGGACGCCTCGGTGCCCGCCAGCGAGATCTGTTCAGAAAGATCCGCCGCCGGGATGATCATCTGCGCCAGACTCACGCTGTAATTCGGGATAAAGACCACTTTCAGCTTGTCACCAATCTGCGGATCGTTGTTTATAACGTTCGCCACATCGTTGATCAGATGAATAATATGCTTCGCCATGTAGTAGGCCGAAGCGGCTTTACCGGCGAAGATATTGACCCTTGGAACCCAACTCTCGCTCGGATCGGCCTTAATGCGGTTATAGCGCGCAATCACGTGCAGCACATTCATCAGCTGACGTTTGTACTCGTGGATACGCTTTATCTGCACGTCGAACAGCGCCGTTGGGTTCACCACCACGTTCAGGTTCTGGGCAATAAAATCCGCGAGGCGCTTTTTATTTTCCAGCTTGGCATGATGTACTGCCTGGTTCACCTTCGGATAATCAATATGCTGCTCCAGCTCGCTGAGCTGACTGAGATCGGAGCGCCAGGTCTGGCCGATATTCTCATCCAGCACGTTGGAGAGCGCCGGGTTCGCCAGCGCCAGCCAGCGACGCGGCGTCACGCCGTTAGTGACGTTGGTAAAGCGCATCGGGAAGATAGCGGCAAAGTCGGCAAACAGCGACTGCACCATCAAATTGGAGTGCAGCTCGGAAACGCCGTTCACCCTTTTACTCACCACTACCGCCAGCCACGCCATGCGCACGCGACGGCCATTCGATTCGTCGATGATAGAAGTACGGCTCAGCAGGCCAGTATCATTCGGATACTGCTCTTGCAACGTCTTCAGGAAGTAGTCGTTAATCTCGAAGATAATCTGCAGGTGGCGCGGCAGGATTTTACCCAACATATCGACCGGCCAGGTTTCCAGCGCTTCGCTCATCAACGTGTGGTTGGTGTAGGAGAAGACCTGACAAGCCACTGAGAAGGCCTCGTCCCAGCTAAACTTATGCTCGTCAATCAGCAGACGCATCAGCTCTGGAATCGACAGCACCGGGTGGGTGTCATTCAGGTGAATAGCAATTTTATCCGCCAGGTTGGCATAGGTTTTATGCAACATGTAGTGGCGGCTTAAAATATCCTGTACCGTCGCCGACACCAGGAAGTACTCCTGGCGCAGGCGCAGTTCACGCCCGGAATAGGTCGAGTCGTCCGGGTAAAGGACGCGCGACACGTTTTCCGAGTGGTTTTTATCTTCTACCGCCGCGAAGTAGTCGCCCTGGTTAAATTTACCGAGGTTGATTTCGCTACTGGCCTGCGCGTTCCACAGACGCAGCGTGTTAGTAGCGTCGGTGTCATAGCCCGGGATAATTTGATCGTAAGCAACCGCGAGAATCTCTTCCGTCTCCAGCCAGCGGCTGGTTTTGCCTTCCATCTGCACGCGGCCACCGAAGCGCACTTTGTAGCGCGTATTGTGACGCGGGAATTCCCATGGGTTGCCGTACTCCAGCCAGTAATCCGGCGACTCTTTTTGACGGCCATCGACGATGTTCTGTTTGAACATACCGTAGTCATAGCGAATACCGTAGCCACGGCCCGGCAGCGCCAGCGTCGCTAGCGAATCGAGGAAGCAGGCCGCTAAGCGCCCTAAGCCGCCGTTACCGAGCCCTGGGTCATTCTCTTCGTCAATCAGCTCTTCAAGGTCTAACCCCATGCCTTCCAGCGCATCTTTAACATCTTCATACAGCCCTAAAGATAACAGCGCATTGGAAAGCGTGCGGCCAATCAAAAACTCCATCGACAGGTAGTAGACCTGCCGTGTTTCCTGGGAAAGCTGGGCGCGGTTGGATCGCAACCAGCGCTCGACCAGGCGGTCGCGCACGGCAAACAGCGTGGCGTTCAGCCATTCATGCTTGTTGGCGATAGCCGGATCTTTCCCAATGATAAACATCAGCTTATAGGCAATAGAATGCTTCAGTGCCTCAACGCTGAGGGTCGGTGATGCATAGGAAAAAGGTGCATTCATAACTAAGATCCCCGTAGTTAGATCAGGCGTTGATAAAGCTCACGATAAGAGTGCGCAGCAACCTGCCAGCTGAAATCCATATTCATCGCCTGACGCTGGACATACCGCCAGAGCGAAGGACGAGACCATAATACGAAAGCACGACGAATGGCTCGTAGCAGCGACCAGGCGTTGCTGTCCTCGAAAACAAAACCGCTGGCAATGCCATCGGCGAGGTTTTCCAGCGAGCTGTCCGCAACGGTATCTGCCAGACCACCGGTACGGCGAACCAGCGGCAGCGTGCCGTATTTCAAGCCATACAGCTGCGTTAAGCCACAAGGCTCAAAGCGGCTCGGCACCAGGATAACGTCGGCGCCGCCAATAATGCGGTGCGAGAACGCTTCGTGATAGCCAATTTGTACGCCCACCTGCCCCGGATGTTCGGCGGCAGCGGCGAGGAAACCTTGCTGTAGAACCGGATCGCCGGCCCCTAACAGCGCCAGCTGACCGCCCTGCTCAAGCAGGCCCGGCAGCGCCTCCAGCACCAGATCTAAACCTTTCTGGCTGGTCAGACGGCTGACCACCGCAAACAGCGGCGCGGTATCGCTCACCTTCAGCCCCATCGCCACCTGCAGCTGGCGTTTGTTCTCCGCCTTCTTCTCCAGCGTATCGCGGCTGTAGCTGGCGGGCAGCAGCAGATCCTTTTCCGGGCTCCAGACGTTGTCATCCACACCGTTTAAGATCCCCGACAGGCGCCCTTCACGATGGCGCTGGCGTAGCAGCCCTTCCATCCCATAGGCAAACTGCGGTTCGGTAATTTCCCGGGCATAGGTCGGGCTCACCGCCGTAATGTGGTCGGCGTAGTAAAGCCCGGCTTTCAGGAATGAAATTTGTCCGTGGAACTCCAGCCCATGGATGTTGAAAAAGTCTGCCGGCAGCTGTATTTCACCCATGTGGTGACTGTAAAACAGCCCCTGATACGCCAGGTTGTGGACGGTAAATACCGATTTCGCCGGATGGCCACGGGCCGCCAGGTAAGCGGGAGCCAGCCCCGCGTGCCAGTCATGCGCGTGTACCACGTCCGGACGCCAGAATGGATCTAATCCACAGGCCATTTCACTGCCCACCCAACCTAGCAGCGCGAAGCGCTTAACGTTATCCGGATAGGCGTTCAGGTTGGTGTCGTGATACGGACTCCCTGGGCGATCGTAGAGATGTGGCGCATCAATCAGATAAATGCCGACCCCGTTGTAGTGGCCGAACAGCAGCGTAATGCGCCCGGCGAAAGTCTCGCGGCGGGCGACCACTTTGGCATCCGGGATCCCGCGACGGATATCGGGGAACGCCGGTAGCAGTACGCGTGCGTCAGTGCCATCAGCAATTTGTGCTGCCGGTAGCGCACCGATAACATCCGCAAGGCCGCCCGTTTTTAACAACGGGAACATCTCTGAACAAACATGTAGAACCTGCATCATCGCTCCTGTTTATACCCCAACTGCCGCAGCATCTCGCGCGTGACCAGCACGATCCCTTCTTCTGAACGGTAGAATCGACGCGTATCTTCTTCCACGTCTTCACCGATAACCATGCCTTCCGGGATCACGCAGGCCCTGTCGATAACGCAGCGGCGCAGGCGCGAGGAACGTCCAACCCAGACGTCTGGCAATAAGACTGCCGAATCAATGTTACAGAATGAATTCACACGTACGTGAGGGAACAGCACCGACTGCACCACCACCGAACCTGAAATAATACAACCGCCGGAAACCAGCGAGTTCAGCGTCATCCCGTGGCTGCCGGAGCGGTCCTGGACAAACTTCGCCGGAGGCAGAGACTCCATGTGCGTACGGATAGGCCAGTGCTGGTCGTACATATCCAGCTCAGGGGTCACGGACGCCAGATCGAGGTTCGCTTTCCAATAGGCTTCCAGCGTCCCTACGTCGCGCCAGTACGGTTCCGCATGCGGATCGGACTGTACGCAGGACAGCGGGAAGGGATGTGCATAAGCCGCGCCAGCTTTGGTAATTTTAGGAATTAAATCTTTGCCGAAATCGTGGCTGGAGTTTTCATCGCTATCATCCTGCTCCAGCAGTTCATAAAGGTAATCTGCATCAAAGACATAGATACCCATGCTGGCGAGGGATTTGGTTGGATCGCCCGGCATCGCTGGTGGATTTGCCGGTTTTTCCACGAAGTCGATAATCTTTTCGTTCTCGTCGACCGCCATCACGCCAAACGCCGGTGCCTCTTCAATGGGCACAGGAATGCACGCGACGGTGCAACGCGCGCCTTTTTCGACGTGGTCGATAAGCATGCGCGAGTAATCTTGCTTGTAGATGTGGTCACCGGCCAGGATGACCACATATTCCGCTTTATAACGGCGAATAATGTCGAGGTTCTGGGTCACCGCATCGGCGGTACCGCGATACCAGTTTTCACCGTGCATTCGCTGCTGCGCTGGCAGCAGATCGACGAACTCGTTCATCTCTTCGCTGAACAGAGACCATCCGCGCTGAATGTGCTGTACCAGGGTATGCGATTGATATTGAGTGATAACGCCGATCCGTCGGATCCCAGAATTCAGACAGTTTGATAGCGCAAAGTCGATAATGCGGAATTTCCCGCCGAAATGGACCGCCGGTTTTGCCCGTTTATTGGTGAGATCCTTAAGCCGCGAACCGCGTCCGCCTGCCAGAATCAGGGCGACGGATTTAATAGGTAACTGGCGAGCCAGCATTAAGGGATCGTTTTTTTCTAGCCTAACCATGATTAACTCCTTTTGTTGCTCGTCCTTCCGGGTTATAGGGTTTCCCAGCATGACCGCTGGGTTCCGGGTAATTCAGAGACTATGACCTTTGAAATACGCACACTCCGTGCGCGGGCCCATGCCAGACATCCATGACCACCGGGTTAGCATCCCCGGTGAAGGGAGAAACGGCGCGCCATTCCCCCACGGGTAACGTTAGATTTGCCACATCTTGTGTTGCATTGAGAGTAATAAGCCAATGACTGGAAAGCAGAATCTGCATCTGACGCACGCCGTGCTGCCACTCATCAGCGCTAAGCGGCTGCGCATCCCGATTGAGCCACTGCACGTTGCCATCGCCCTCCTGCCACCAGCAATCGTCGGTTAAAGCCGGGATCTGCTGTCGCAGGTGAACTAAGGCGGCGGTAAACTCAGTCAGCTCATCATCCGCATTTTCCCAATCAAGCCAGGTCAACGCATTGTCCTGGCAGTAGGCATTGTTATTCCCTTGCTGGCTGTGACCGTGTTCGTCACCGGCCAGCAACATTGGCGTCCCCTGCGATAGCAGCAGCGTAGTCAGCAGCGCCTGAACGCTTGCCCTCCGACGCGCCATCACCTCAGGATCCGCGTCTAATCCTTCTATACCATGATTATTGCTATGGTTATTGCTCGTGCCGTCGCGGTTTTCTTCACCATTTGCGTCATTGTGCTTGTCATTAAAGCTGACACAATCACGCAGGGTGAAACCGTCGTGCGCCGTCACCAGATTGATAGCCGCGCTGGGGCGGCGTTCCTGGTGCTGAAAAACGTCGCTTGAGCCGGCAAAACGCTGGGCAAACTCTCCTAGCGAAAGCGTCCCCTCAAGCCAGAAGCGGCGCATCGCATCGCGAAAATGGTCGTTCCACTCGCTAAACGGCGGCGGGAAATTGCCCACCTGATAGCCGCCATCGCCGATATCCCACGGCTCGGCAATCAGCTTCACCTGCGAGAGCACCGGGTCCGCGTGAATCGCGTTAAACAGCGGCGCATCCTGGCGATAACCCGGCGTCCGGCCGATCACCGACGCTAAATCAAAGCGAAAACCATCAACGTGGCACACGTCGACCCAAAACCGCAGGCACTGGCGGGCATATTCCACAACGCCTGGGTGGCTTAAATTCAGCGTGTTACCGCAGCCGGTCCAGTTGTGATAGTCGCCATCCTCTCTTAACCAATAATAGCTACGGTTATCGATCCCCCGCAGCGAGAAGGTCTGACAGTGCAGATCCAACTCGGCGCTGTGGTTTAACACCACGTCGAGGATCACCTCGATCCCAGCTTGATGCAGCGCCTTCACCGCATCACGGAACTCGTCCAGCGCTTGTTCAGGCTGGCTGGCGTAACGCGGCGCCAGCGCAAAAATCGCCAGCGGGTTATAGCCCCAGTAATTTTTCAACCCCATCTGCTGCAGACGCGGCTCGTTGGCAAAATGCGCCACCGGCAGCAGCTCCAGCGCGCTGATCCCCAACCGCTTGAAATACGCAATCATCAGCGGGTGACTCAGCGCCTTATAGGTGCCGCGAATTTCTTCCGGCAATCCCGGATGGCGATAGGTCAACCCTTTCACGTGCGCTTCGTAGATAACGGTTTTGCCCCACGCGGTGCGTGGTGCCACGTCGTCCTGCCAGTCGTAGGACAGATCAACGACTACTGATTTCGGCGCAATCTCCGCGGTATCGCGGCAGTCCGGAGTGTCATAGCCGTCATGAAAGCGCGGGTCATCAATCGGATCCCCTTCGGCGCGAAAACAGCAGGGATCGAGCAGCAGCTTTGCCGGGTTAAAGCGGTAGCCCTGCTGCGGATCCCACGGACCGTGCACTCGATAGCCGTAGCGCAAGCCGGGACGGGCCTGCGGCAAATAGCCATGCCAGACGTCGCCGCTGCGTGCGAGTAAGTCATAGCGCGACTCATTGCCCTGCGCATCAAACACGCAGAGTTCAACCCGCTGTGCGTGGGCTGAGAAGAGCGTGAAGTTCACGCCCTCGCCATCAAAGCTGGCGCCCAGCGGAGCGGGTTTTCCGGCGGCGAGTTGGACCATGCTTAATCCCCTTCTCGTACCAGCCAGAGAGTCGACAGCGGCGGCAGCGTCAGGCTCAGCGACTGTGCGCGACCGTGGCTTTCAATCATGTCGCTACGCACTTCGCCACCGTTGCCGGTGTTGCTGCCGTGGTAGTGCCCGGAGTCAGTATTTAGCACTTCGCGCCAGCGGCCCGGCTGATTAATCCCAAAGCGATAATCATGGCGTGGGACCGGCGTAAAGTTGCTGACCACGATGATTTCATTGCCCTCTTTGTCGCGGCGGACAAAAGCAAACACCGAGCGGGCGCTATCATCAACCACCAGCCATTCGAAACCGTACGGGTCGAAGTCCAGTTGGTGCATGGCTTTATGGTGGCGATAGGTATGATTGAGGTCGCGTACCAGACGCTGAACCCCGTTATGCCAGTTATCGCCGCCCTCCAGCAGATGCCAGTCGAGGCTGCCGTCAAAGTTCCACTCGCGTCCCTGGGCAAACTCATCGCCCATAAACAGCAGTTTTTTCCCAGGGAAGGCAAACATCCAGCCGTAGTAGGCTCGCAGGTTGGCAAATTTCTGCCACGCATCGCCCGGCATACGGTCCAGAATCGATTTCTTACCGTGAACCACTTCGTCATGCGACAGCGGCAACACGAAGTTCTCCGTGTGGTTGTACAGCATGCCGAAGGTCATTTTGTCGTGATGGTACTGACGGTGAACCGGGTCGAGCTTCATGTAGTCCAGGGTGTCGTGCATCCAGCCCAGGTTCCACTTAAACCAAAAGCCCAGGCCGCCCATATCCGCAGGGCGCGACACGCCGGCAAAGTCCGTCGACTCTTCCGCCATCGTCACCGCGCCGGGTACCTGTTCACCCAGCACACGGTTGGTATTGCGCAGGAATTCAATAGCTTCGAGGTTTTCACGCCCGCCGAATTCGTTCGGAATCCACTCTCCCTCTTTACGAGAGTAGTCGCGGTAAATCATCGATGCCACCGCATCCACGCGCAGCGCGTCAATGCCAAAGCGTTCCACCCAATACAGGGCATTACTGACCAGGAAGTTGCTCACTTCGCGGCGGCCATAGTTATAAATCAGGGTATTCCAGTCCTGATGGTAGCCTTCGCGCGGATCGCTGTGCTCGTACAGGTTGGTGCCGTCAAATTCAGCCAGCGCGAAATCATCCGACGGGAAGTGACCGGGCACCCAGTCGAGAATGATGTTCAAACCAGCGGCGTGTGCAGCATTGATGAAATAGCGGAAATCTTCGCGGGTACCGAAGCGGCGGGTCGGCGCGAACAGGCCCGTTGGCTGATAGCCCCAGCTGCCATCGAACGGATGCTCATTAATCGGCAGCAGTTCCAGATGGGTAAAGCCCATCCATTTAGCATACGGCACCAGTTCATCGGCCAGCTCGCGATAGCTCAGCCAGAAGTTGTTGTCCGTATGACGACGCCAGGAACCCAAATGCACTTCGTAGATAGAGATCGGCGCATCAAACTGGTTGGCTTTTTTGCGTTCTTCGCTCTGTTCAACCTTAGGCGGCAGGCCGCAAATCAGCGAGGCGGTATCCGGACGCATTTGAGCTTCAAAGGCGTACGGGTCAGCCTTCACCCGCAGCGCACCGTTGGCGTCGATCATCTCGAATTTATACAGCTGACCATTGTGCGCACCGGGAATAAACAGCTCCCAGATCCCTGACTCCCGACGCAGGCGCATCGGATGGCGGCGACCATCCCAGTAGTTGAACTGACCCACCACGGAGACCCGACGCGCGTTTGGTGCCCAGACGGCAAAGCGCGTCCCGGTTACGCCGTCCATAGTATCCGCATGCGCGCCCAGCGTTTCATATGGGCGTAAATGGGTCCCTTCAGACAACAGCCATGCGTCCATTTCCTGGAGCAATGGGCCAAAACTGTAGGGATCGTCAATCAGATTCTGCTGGCCATGCCAGACAACAGCTAATTGATAACGGAAGAAATTTTTACGTCGCGGCAGAATGCCACAAAAGAAACCTCGTGCGTCTACGCACTCCAGTTTGCCAACTTTATGCCCGGTTTTAGGCTCAATCACCCAAACGTCGGTCGCGTCGGGCAGCAATGCCCGGACTTCCAGTCCCGATTCCGTTCGGTGCATCCCTAATACGGAGAAAGGATCCGCAAAATGGCCTGCAATTAGCGCGTTAATCACGTCTCTATCAATACGATCGGACATGTTTGTCATCCTTTGTTTTTGTATCGCCCCAATCCAATGTAAATGGCGACATTTGTGACCCGAACGGTGCAGCACAAAGAAGAGTGCTTTCTCGGCTCCATTCAACCTTCAGTCAAGGCGATAGACCCTGATTAAAGCATAGCCAACGCTTTACCTGACTCCTGATAGAAAATTAAACATATCTGCGTTTACTCCTTGTATTACGCAAAAAAAAGGGGTGAATCGCCACCCCCTATCAATGAACAAATATTTACGCCAGCTGGCGCAACATGCGGCGCAGCGGCTCAGCGGCGCCCCACAGAAGCTGGTCGCCAACGGTAAACGCTGACAGATATTCCGGCCCCATATTCAGCTTACGCAGACGTCCAACAGGCGTGGTAAGCGTACCGGTGACTGCCGCAGGGGTTAATTCACGCATGGTGATTTCACGATCGTTCGGAACCACTTTCGCCCACGGATTATGTGCCGCCAGCAATTCCTCTACAGAGCTTATGGAAATATCTTTTTTCAATTTCAAGGTGAATGCCTGGCTGTGACAGCGCAGCGCGCCGACGCGCACGCACAGGCCATCAACCGGGATGACGGAAGAGGTTGCGAGAATTTTATTGGTCTCAGCCTGGCCTTTCCACTCTTCGCGGCTCTGGCCGTTGTCGAGCTGCTTGTCGATCCACGGAATCAGGCTGCCCGCCAGCGGAACGCCAAAGTTATCTACCGCCAGGTCACCGCTACGGGTCAGGGTAGTCACTTTACGTTCGATCTCAAGGATGGCGGAAGCCGGGTCTGCCAGCTCGCTGGCGACGTGGTGATGCAGTTGGCCCATCTGGGTCAGCAGTTCACGCATATGGCGCGCACCGCCGCCGGAAGCGGCCTGATAGGTAGCAACAGAAGCCCACTCAACCAGATCATTGGCGAACAGGCCGCCCAGAGACATCAGCATCAGGCTGACGGTACAGTTGCCGCCGACAAAGGTTTTCACGCCGTTGTTCAAACCGTCGGTGATCACCTGCTGGTTCACCGGGTCGAGAATGATAATGGCGTCATCTTTCATACGCAGCGAAGAGGCCGCGTCAATCCAGTAGCCCTGCCAGCCGCTTTCACGAAGCTTAGGATAGATTTCGTTGGTATAATCTCCGCCCTGACAGGTGACAATAATGTCGAGCGCCTTCAGCGCTTCAAGATCGAAAGCATCCTGAAGCGTACCTCCAGTGCTGCCGCCGAAGGTTGGCGCAGCTTGGCCTAACTGAGAGGTAGAGAAGAAAACCGGGCGAATGGCGTCAAAATCGCGCTCTTCCACCATGCGTTGCATGAGTACAGAGCCGACCATCCCGCGCCAGCCGATAAAACCAACATTTTTCATAGCGTATTTTCCTGCAGATATGTGTGCTGTTTATGCTTGCCAGTCCCACTGGCCATCCCATCACATTACAAAAAGCAGCTAAAGTCGCAAGTGAAATTAATCAATGATTGCAGAGCAATCAGAAATGCAACTTATTCCCCCGCCCCTGGGGGCCACATTTACCCTCGTCAGAATCCATGACTTGGGTGATGCGTAAAGCAGAAAGTCCTTAACGATTATCAGGGAATATGAGTGATGAGTGAAATCTTTTCCGCCGCAGTTTTATTGATCCTGATTATGGATCCACTGGGAAACTTACCCATTTATATGTCGGTGCTAAAACACACGGAACCCAAGCGCCGCAAGGCGATCATGATACGTGAGCTTTTAATCGCACTGCTGATAATGCTCATTTTCCTGTTCGCTGGTGAAAAAATTCTCGCCTTCCTGAACCTGAGCGCAGAGACCGTTTCTATCTCCGGTGGGATTATTTTGTTCCTGATTGCCATCAAGATGATTTTTCCAAGCGCCGAGGGCGGCAGCAATGGTTTACCCGCGGGCGAAGAGCCATTTATTGTGCCGCTGGCGATTCCCCTGGTGGCCGGGCCGTCGCTGTTGGCGACGCTGATGCTACTTTCGCACCAGTATCCCAATAATCTATCGCACCTGGTGATTGCGCTGCTGATTGCCTGGGGCGGTACGGTGGTGATTCTGCTGCAATCGTCGCTATTCCTGCGCCTGCTGGGCGAGAAAGGCGTCAACGCCTTAGAGCGTCTGATGGGGTTGATTCTGGTGATGATGGCCACCCAGATGTTCCTGGACGGTATTCGGGCGTGGATGAAAGGATAGTCGTAGAAACAATTCGCCCGGGCGACACTGATGTGAGCCCGGGCGAAGGTTTAGCGAACCCGTCGGCACAGCGCCGGGTTGGGTACAAGTATTAGCTCAGCAGCGTAAACGCCACCATACCAACAATCGCACCGACGGTACCAAGGATGGTTTCCATCATGGTCCAGGTTTTCAGCGTCTGCGCTTCGGTAGCGCCGGTAAACTTACCGAACAGCCAGAAGCCGGCATCGTTCACGTGGCTCACCACGATAGAACCGCCGCCGATACAGATAGACAGTGCAGCCAGCTGTGCACCGTTGTAGTGAAGCTGTTCGATCACCGGCATCACCAGACCCACAGCGGTCAGACAAGCAACCGTCGCCGAACCCTGAATAATACGTACCGCAGCGGCCAGGATGAAGCAGGTCAGCGCGATAGGCAGGCCCATCCCGGTTAACGCTTCGCCCAACGCCGGGCCAACGCCGGAATCAACTAGCACCTGTTTGAACACGCCGCCAGCACCGATAACCAGCAGGATAATACCCGCAGGCTGCAACGCATGACCGCAAATCTCCATCACCTTATCTTTCGCCATGCCCTGACGGAATGCCAGACCATAAATCGCGACCAGACAGGCAACCAGAATCGCCGTGAACGGGTGACCGATAAATTCAAACCACTGATAAACTTCAGAACCTTCCGGCACAAAGCGAGCGGCGACGGTTTTCAGACCGACCAGCACCAGCGGCAGTAGGATCAGCGCAAGGCTGAAGCCGAAGGAAGGCATTTTGCCTTCGCCCAAATGCGGCTCGGTGACGTCTTCAGGAATGTTCAGTTCCACGTAGCGGCTGATAAAGTTGCCCCACAGCGGACCGGCAATCAGCATTCCTGGAATAGCTGCACACAGGCCAATCAGGATCATCCAACCAAAGTCGGCGTGCATCTGGGAGGCCAGCAGCATTGGCGCAGGGCCAGGGACCAGGAACGCAGCGGCAGCGGCTACACCGGCAAACAGTGGAATCACCAGTTTCACCAGGTTGGTACCGGTGTGACGCGCCATCGAGAACGCCACGCTAATCAGCAGCACGATGGCCACTTCGAAGAACAGCGGCAGCGCGCAAATCAGGCCAGCCAGGCCAATAGCAAAGTGCGCACGGTTATGGCCGAATGACTTCAGCATCTTGACGGCAATCTGATCGACCGCGCCGGTTTCATGCAGAATTTTGCCGAACATTGCGCCAAGCGCGACCACAATCGCCAGAAAGCCCAGCGTGCCGCCCATGCCTTTCTCCATGGTGGCCGCGATTTTGGTCAGCGGCATACCGGAGAACAGACCTGCACCAATAGAAACCACCATCAAAGCCAGGAAGGCGTGCATACGCGCCTTCATGACTAAAAACAGCAGCAGCAAAACAGAACCGACTGCTGTTAAAACGAGCGTTAGAGTTGTCACGCGATACGGCCTTTGTTAATCAATTCAATTGTGCTGTCGATAACGCCTTCCAGCGGCTGATCGATATCAACCACCAGTACATCGCGTTCTTCAGCGCCCGGCTCTTGCAGGGTTTCGAATTGGGTCACCAGCATCTGCGTTTTGAAGAAGTGGCCTTTACGCGCCTTCAGGCGGCTTTCAATCACTTCAAAATCGCCTTTCATGTAGATGAAAGACAGATTTGGGTTACCTTCGCGCAGAATGTCGCGGTACGCTTTTTTCAGCGCAGAGCAGACAATCAGCGATACTTTGTTGGTACGTTGCATCGCGAATGCAGCGTCGTTCAGTGCCTGCAACCATGGTTTGCGATCGTCGTCGTTCAGCGGCTCGCCGGAGGACATTTTGACGATATTGCAGCGTGGATGCAGGAAGTCGCCGTCCAGAAATGCAGCGTTCAGGCGATGCGCGACTTCGCTGGCAACCGCAGATTTACCGCTGCCGGATACGCCCATCAGTACATAGACGTGGTGATCGTGGTTAGTCGTGCTCAAGGCGTCCTCCTGTTGGGCACTAAGGAATTGTTACGGGTAACTGTTATCGGTAACATTGTCCTGCCGGGCAAGTGGATAAGCAATAACCATTCGTGCCGGAAGTGAATTCTAAGTGAATATGTGTGATCTAGTTCAAATTTGTCAGAGCTAAATAGAACCGCCCGGTGACAAAGTGAAACCTAAATCTAACATTTTTGGCGTAACTGCTTCACCACGGATGCGCGCCAGCAGTCGCTCTGCGCCAATGCGGCCCATACGCTCACGCGGCGTCAGGACGCTGGCGAGACGGGGTTCCATCACCTGGCCGATGTCGTGGCCGTGGAAACCGGCAATGGCGATATCATCAGGAATTTTGAGGCCCAGACGCTGACATTCAAATGCGGCACCAACCGCAAGGTCATCGTTGGTACAGAAGATGCCGTCAAGCTGCGAGAATTCCCGGCGCGCCTGGCGCATCAGCTCAATCCCCGAGGTGTACGACGATGATTGCTCAACCATGACGCTATACGGCGTTAATCCCGCATCCAGCATCGCCTGCTCATAGCCTTTCTGCTTGATGATAGTACGCTCATCAAGACGCGCGCCTAAATAAGCAATGTGTCGGTGGCCGCGGGCAATTATGGCCGCCGTCATCTGGCGCGCCGCTTCAAAGTTGTCGAAGCCGACGGCGATGTCGAGGCACGGCGATTGGCTGTCCATCAGCTCCACCACGGGGATCCCGGCGACTTCAATCATCTTCAGGGTGCGAGGAGTGTGGGTGCGTTCGGTGAGGATCAGGCCGTCGATATTCCACGAGAGCATTGACTCCAGACGCTCCTGTTCCATCTCCGGCTTATAGCCATAGTGCGCCAGCATTGTCTGGTAGCCGTAGGCGTCAGTGACGCTTTCCACGCCGCGCAGCACTTCGGCGAAGACCTGGTTAGTTAATGACGGTAAAAGTACGCCGATGGCGCGACTGGTGGAGTTGGAAAGAATATCGGGAGCACGATTGGGGATGTAACCCAAATCATCAAGAGCCGCCGCAATTTTACCGCGCAACGCTACGGAAACCTGTTCCGGATTACGGAGAAAACGGCTAACCGTCATTTTGGTCACGCCAACGCGATCGGCAACATCCTGAAGTACGGGTCTTTTCTTTTTCATCGTCCAGAGGCAAGCAAGGTGAAATATTGCTGAAGTTTACCACGGAGATGGCGCAACCTCCCCGCTAGATTGGGGAGGTTGCGTGATTTATTTAAGCCGGATCAAACTGGCGGCAGATCGAAGAGTAAAATTTCGCTGTCGCTATCCGCATGGATTGAAATCGCCTGCTCATCCCAAATGGCCAGGCCATCGCTGGTGGTGGCTTTAGTTCCGTTGATGCTCACGTTACCTTTTACCACCTGGATCCACACGCGGCGGTCAGCGGCAATCTGATGAATCGACTGTTCGTCTTTCGTCAGCGCCCAGCGGTACAGCTCCATGTCCTGATACACTTTCAGCGAACCTTCACGCGCATCCGGCGACAGCACCAGCTGTTTGCCCTGTTCAGCGTCGAAGCGGCGCTGTTCGTAGCGCGGCGTGATGCCGGTTTTTTCTGGAATGATCCAGATCTGGTACAGGTGCAGCTTGTCGGTGGCGCTTGGGTTGTACTCGGAGTGACGAATCCCGGTACCCGCACTCATAATCTGGAACTCACCCGCCGGAACCTGTTCTTTATTACCCATGCTGTCCTGGTGCTCAACGGCGCCTTCCAGAACGTAGGTCAGGATTTCCATGTCTTTATGCGGATGGGTACCGAACCCCTGACCGGCATCAATCACGTCATCGTTAATGACGCGCAGCGCGGAGAAGCCCATAAAATTCGGATCGTAATAATCAGCAAAAGAGAAGGTATGCCAGGAGTCCAGCCAACCATGATTTGCGTGACCACGTTCGTTTGCTTTGCGTAAGAAAATCATTTTTTACCCCCTCATGTTTTCGATGAAACAAGTTTGGACGTAAACAGCCTGGGATGATAGTGGGTGAAAATTGACTCCTCTGTTCAAAAAATATGAACAACAACAGAGGAGTCATTATTGCTTATTTGGCGAGGGTTATCGTGGCAGGAGATGGCTGTTCGAAGGCCCTTTCCAGCAGCTCCATATTGGTTAGAGCCTCAATTTCCTTGACGAAATTCGGCGTTCCGTTTACCAGTGTCTGATACAGCGCGTCATACACGCGGCCATAATCGCCCTGTTCGGCTCGCCACTCTTCTTTCACCGTTTCACCCGCGTCATTGACATACTCCAGCCGCGCTAAAGTATCGTCCGCCGCGAATCCAGCATCACCCGGCATAATCCCCGCCTTCAGGCTGGTCTCCTGCTGGTCGATGCCGTATTTCACAAACGATCCTTTGGTGCCGTGAACGATGAATTTCGGATAGTCGATTTTCACCAGATGGCTGGTTTTCACAATCGCCTTCAGGTTGCCGTAAAACAGCTGCGCTTCGAAAGTATCATCAGGGTTGGCCGGGTTGCGCAGGCTACGGATGTCATATGCTGCATGATCCGGACGGCCAAACAACGAAATGATCTGGTCCATGGTATGAACGCCGAGACCATAAAACGCGCCGTCCTGCGGGCGTCCCGGCTGAGTTGGCGCTTCCGGGCGGAAGTAGTCGAAGTGGCTTTCCACTTCCACGATGTCGCCAAGCTTACCGCTCTCGATGGCTTTTTTCGCCGTCAGGAAACAGGCATCAAAGCGGCGATTCTGGTACGGTGATACGGTCAAGCCTTTGCTTTTCGCCAGCGCAAACAGTTCCCTCGCTTCAGCAAGCGTTGGGGTGAACGGTTTTTCCACCAGCACGTTCTTGCCCGCTTCCAGCGCTTTCTTCGCATATTCAAAATGGCTGTCCGCATGGGTACAAACCACCACCAGCTTGACCTGAGGATCGTGCAGGATGTCGTTTAGCTCGCTGGTGAAGTGGATATGCGCGTACTGCGGCTGCTGTTCGTCCGGCTTCGGGCTACGGCGAAAAATATGGGCAACGTGCCAGTCGGCTTTGCGGTGTAAAACGTACGGGAGATGGTAGCGAGTGGCGCTTTTGCCAAAGCCAATGAAGGCGCAGTGTAGGGTCATGATTCAGTCCTTTTGAAATAGTTGCTGAATACCATAACGTAACTACAGACAAAAAAAAGCCAGCATTAAGCTGGCTAAAGTAATACTGGAAGCAATGTGAGCAATGTCGTGCTTTCAGAAGCTCCGCAAGGACGCCCTGAATGCAGGACAATAATAATCATTCTCATTCGCACTTGTCTACCGTTTTTTGCAAAAAAAGCTAATTGACGCACATTTAAAAATCAATGATGTTAAAAGGGACTTTTAACCCCAAAAGGAAATGAAGAATGAGTGACATAGTGATTCGCCATGCCGAAGCCAACGATTACGACGCAATCCGTCAAATCCACGCCCAGCCGGAGGTGTATCACAACACGCTACAGGTCCCTCATCCTTCCAGCCATATGTGGCACGAACGGCTAGTCGACCGGCCCGGCGTTAAACAGCTAGTCGCCTGCATTGATGAGCAGGTCGTCGGGCATCTGACGATTGATGTTGCTCAGCGTCCGCGCCGTAGCCACGTCGCCGATTTTGGCATCAGCGTGGATTCGCGCTGGCAGAATCGCGGCGTCGCCAGCGCGCTGGTTCGCACCATGATAGACATGTGCGACAACTGGCTGCGCGTCGACCGCATTGAATTGACGGTGTTTGTGGATAACGCTCCGGCAGTGGCGGTGTATCAGAAACATGGCTTTGAGATTGAAGGCACCGGGCGCAAGTATGCCCTGCGCAACGGCGAGTATGTGGATGCCTACTTTATGGCTCGGCTGAAGGGGTAACCCTCACCCTAACCCTCTCCCTAAAAGGGAGAGGGTACCGTTTAGTGCTCTAATCCTGCATCCATCTTCGGATTTTCAGAGACTCACCTGAAGCTAAGGGGAAAGGGCTGAGGGTAAACTAGTACCCCGCAGTCAAATCATCCGGCGAACGTGGGTCGGACGCGCCGTACAGCGTGCCGTCCGGCCCCACCATAATGCTCTGGGTGCTGCCCATCGCCTCTTTCACCGCCACTTTCTGCCCTTTTCCTTCCAGCAGCTTCAGCGTATCCGGGCTAAAGCCCTTCTCCACCCGCAGCTCATCCGGCAGCCATTGATGGTGGAAACGCGGCGCATTGGTTGCTTCCGCCACATTCATCCCGAAATCAACGGTATTCACCACCATTTGCAGTACCGTGGTGATAATTCGGCTGCCGCCAGGACTACCGGTCACCAGCCAGGTTTTGCCGTCTTTCACCACGATAGTCGGCGACATCGACGACAGCGGGCGTTTTTTCGGCCCCACGGCGTTCGCGTCTCCGCCCACCAATCCGTAAACGTTCGGTACGCCCGGTTTAGCGGAGAAGTCATCCATCTCGTTGTTCATCAGAATGCCGGTGTTCCCCGCCACAATGCCGGTGCCGAAAGTGGTGTTCAGCGTATAGGTCACCGCCACTGCGTTCCCGTCTTTATCCACCACTGAGAAATGAGTGGTTTGATTGCTCTCGTACGGCGCCAGCTTGCCCGGTTTAATCTCGCTCGACGGTTTAGCTTTGTTGAGGTCAATCTCCCCGGCAATCGATTTTGCGTAGGCTTTGTTGGTCAGCGCCTGCCATGGCACCTTCACAAAATCCGGGTCACCGAGGTACTCCGAGCGGTCGGCATAAGCGTGTTTTTCCGCTTCCGCCATCAGCTGCATCGCATCGGCGCTGCCGAAGCCGTATTTATGCAGGTCGAAGTTTTCGAGGATATTGAGAATTTGGACGATATGGATCCCACCGGAAGACGGCGGCGGCATAGAGAAGACTTCGTAGCCACGATATTCGCCGCTAATCGGCGTGCGCTCCACCGCCTTGTAATTTGCCAGATCGACCTTGCTCATCAGGCCGCCATTGTTATGCATCTCTTCGGCAATCTGGTCGGCGATAGCGCCTTTATAGAAAGCATCCGGGCCGTTTTCAGCGATAAGCGTCAGGCTTTTCGCCAGATTGGTCTGCACCAGTTTGTCGCCCTGCTTCAGCGGCTCGCCGTCTTTCCAGAAGATGGCTTTACTGTTGGCATGGTTCGGCAACACTTCGCTACCGTAAGTTTTGAGGTCGTCGGCCAGTGCGCTATTAACGGTAAAACCGTCCTGCGCCAGTTTGATGGCGGGCTGAACCACTTTATTCAGCGGCATCGTGCCATACTTCTCCAGCGCCAGCGAAAAACCCGCCACGGTGCCCGGCGTACCGGAAGCCAGATGCGAAGTGAGGGATTTTTTACTGTCTGGATTGCCTTGCGAGTCGAGGAACATATCGCGCGATGCCTGCTCCGGGGCCATTTCACGGAAATCTATCGCCGTGGTTTTGCCGTCTTTGGTGCGCAGCATCATAAAACCGCCGCCGCCAAGATTGCCCGCCTGCGGATGAGTGACCGCCAGCGCATAGCCTACGGCAACCGCAGCATCCACGGCGTTCCCCCCCTGTTTGAGGATATCAACCCCAACCTGCGTCGCCATCGCATCGACCGAGGCCACCATCCCCTGCTGCGCACGGACAGGATGGAAAACATCTTCTTCAACACCATAGGAAACCGGCGGCGGTGGTGCGGCGACGGCGCTGTAACAGCTCCCTGCCAGCAGAGCAGCAAGCGCTACCCGACATAAAAATGACGGCTTTATCATTAGCATAATTCTCCAGAGTGTACGGGGACGTCCCGGATTAAGCCTGGTTCATAATGCTGAAATAATCCTCGTTCTGATGGGAAAGGAGTAAACTTAGAGGATCCCTCAAAGGAGGAAAGACGATGAAACGACTACTGATTCTGGCGGCACTTTTGCCGTTCACGGCGCTTGCCGCGCCATTAAATATCGACAATAACCCGAACCAGCCGGGGTACGAGATCCCCAGCCAGCAACGGATGCAGTCGCGAATGCTGAACCAGCAGCAGCAAAATAAGGGAATGCTGAATCAACAGCTTAAGCTGCAGACGCAGCAACAGGATCAGCATCTGCAAAATCAGCTCAATACCAATCAGCAGCGTATTCAGCAAACGCAACCAGGAATGCTGAATGCGCCGAGCCAGCAGGCCGTTCCTAAAAGAAACGGCGACATGCTGAAACAGTATTAAGGCTGGAAGTTCGGGCCAATCACGTCAATCGCATCGGTACAGATGCTGTTCACGCCCCAGCGCAGAAGCTCCGCCGCGCGCTGGGGATTATTCACCGTATAGACCAGAATCTTCAGACCGGCCTCCTGCAACGCATCGACCCGCGCTTCATCCAGTAAGCGGTGGTTGAGGTGGATGGAGACGCATTCTAAACGCGTCGTCAGCTCGCGCCAGTCGTCACGCCACTCATCGAGCAACAGACCGCGCGGCAGCTCAGGTACAGCCTGCTGCGCCGCTTCCAGTGCGTCGATTTCAAATGACGACAGCAGCGGTGGCGTCATGTCAGCCCACAGTTCGCGCGCGGCCAGCGCCACAACCTTGCCGGTCAGCGGCCCGGTGCCGGTGGTTGGTTTGATTTCGATATTCGCCATCATGCCGTGCTGGCGACAGCGCTCCGCCACCTGAGAAAGCAGCGGTAGTGGTTCGCCTTTAAAGCTGCTGCTAAACCAGCTACCCGCATCCACCCGCAGCAAATCCTGCCAGCTCAGCTCACCCGCCACGCCCCAGCCGTTGCTGGTGCGTTCAAGGTTGTCATCGTGCAGCAGGAAGATCTCTCCGTCTTTCGATAACTTCGCGTCAAACTCGATCATGGTATGACCGTAGTGCGCGCCAACATCAATCGCCGCGAGGGTGTTTTCCGGTGCCAGCTTACCGCCGCCACGGTGGGCGACGATGTGGGGATAAGGCCAGTTGCTCATACGCGTAATCCTGTTTCACCTTCAAAGAGGTGCAGATGTTCGTCCGGCAGATGCAGCCACAGCGTGGTGCCTGCATTCGGGCGTAACTGGTGCGGCAATCGAACCACCATTTTCTGTTCGCCAAAGCGCCCGTGCGCCAGGTTATCTGCCCCTAAAATTTCCAGCGTATCGACCACCATCGGCACGCCGTTTTCCGCCTGCGAGCTTAGCGCAATATGCTCCGGGCGGATACCCAGCGTCATACGGCGTCCGGCAAATTCACGGCGCATACCCGGCAGCGGTAGCTGCATGCCGTTGGCCAGCACAAATCGGGTTCCGGTCTCATCCATTTGCCCATCCAGCAGGTTCATCGCCGGGCTGCCAATAAAGCTCGCCACAAAACGGCTGGCCGGTTTTTCGTACACTTCTACTGGCGTACCAATCTGCTCGGCGATACCTTTGTTCATCACCATCACCCGCTGGGCCAGCGTCATCGCCTCGACCTGGTCATGGGTAACGTACAGCGAAGTGGTTTTGAGGCGACGATGAAGATGCTGAAGTTCGAGGCGCATCTGCACACGCAGCTTGGCATCGAGGTTAGACAGCGGTTCATCGAACAGGAATACCGCCGGGTCACGCACGATAGCGCGCCCCATCGCTACGCGCTGGCGCTGGCCGCCGGAGAGTTCGCGCGGGCGCCGTTTAAGCAAGCCATCCAGCTCCAGAATGCGCGCCGCCTCCTGCACCTTTTCCGCAATATGCGCTTTACCCATCCCGCGAATCTTCAGGCCCCAGGCCATATTCTCTTCTACGCTCATGTGCGGATAGAGCGCGTAGTTCTGAAACACCATCGCGATGCCGCGATCCTTCGGCTCCATTTCGGTCACACGCTTGCGGTCAATCCAGATATCACCGCTGGTGACTCGCTCAAGCCCGGCCACCATACGCAGCAGCGTCGATTTGCCGCAGCCCGAGGGGCCGACCATCACAATAAATTCCCCGTCCGCCACGTCCAGCGTCAGTGGTTGAATCACCTGGGTTTTGCCATCCCAGCTTTTGGTTACTGCCTGTAGTTTTAAACCTGCCATTTTTATTTCTCACTATCGGCCAGGCCACGCACGAAAGCGCGCTGCATGGCTAAAACGATGACAACCGGAGGGATAAGCGTCAGCAGCATCGCTGCCATAACCTGATTCCATTGCGTGGTGCCTTCACCGGTGGCGATCATCCCTTTGATGCCCGCCACGGCGGTGCCGAGGTTCACGTCGGTGATAATCAGCAGCGGCCACAGATACTGGTTCCAGCCGTAGATAAAGGTGATAACAAACAGCGCGGCCAGATTGGTTTTTGACAACGGCAGCACAATGTCGCGGAAGAAGCGCATCGGCGAAGCACCATCAATACGCGCCGCTTCGATAAGCTCGTCCGGCAGCGTCATAAAGAACTGGCGGAACAGAAAGGTTGCCGTGGCGGAAGCCATCAACGGCAGCGTCAGCCCCGCGTAGCTATCGAGCATTTTCAGGTTGGCTATCACTTCCACCGTTGGAAAAATACGCACCTCAACCGGCAGCATCAGGGTGATAAATATCATCCAGAAGAACAGGTTACGCAGCGGGAAGCGGAACCAGACAATCGCAAAAGCCGAAAGCATGGAAACCGCAATTTTGCCGACCGTGATGGCAAAGGCCATGATGAAACTGTTGAGCATCATCAGCCAGAACGGCGCGCTGTTGGCGCCGACGCCATTCACCCAAATCGCCTTCATGTTCTCCAGCAGATGCGTGCTGGGGACAAGCGTCATCGGCGTTTCAAACACCGCTTTGTTATCCAGCGTCGCCGCCGTAAACGCGACGTACAGTGGAAACAGAATCACGATAATCCCGAGGATCAGCATGGTGTGGCTGAATATCGTCAGCCCGCGACGGTTCTCAATCATTGGTAGCGCACCTTTCTTTCCACGTAGCGGAACTGCACCACGGTCAGGATGATGACGAGGAACATCAGCACCACCGATTGGGCGGCAGAGGCCGAGAGGTCGAGCCCGGCGAATCCTTCGCGGTAAATCTTGTAGATAAGCGTGGTAGTCGCCTGCACCGGCCCACCGGCGGTGGCGGCATCAATCACCGGGAAAGTGTCGAAGAAGGCGTACACCAGATTGACCACCAACAGGAAGAAGCTCACCGGCGCAATCAGCGGCAGCGCCAGCTTGAAGAAGCGGCGAATCGGGCCTGCACCATCAATCGCGGCGGCCTCAACCAGCGAGCGAGGTATCGACTGCAGGGCGGCAAAGAAGAACAGGAAGTTGTAGCTGATCTGCTTCCAGACCGACGCAAACACCACCAGGAACATTGCCTGGCCGCTGTTCTGCGCGTGGTTCCAGTCATAGCCGAACTCACCGAGGAAATGGGTGATAAGCCCGCGCCCGGGGTTAAAGAGGAATATCCACAGTACGGCCGCGACGGCCGGTGCAACGGCGTAAGGCAGCAGCATCAGCGTTTGATACAGACGGCTGCCGCGCACCACGTAATCGACCAGCGCCGCAAAGAACAGCGATACCAGCAGGCCGCTCACCGTGACCATCGCGCTGAACTTTATCGTCGTCCAGAAGGAGTCGAGGTAGTAGCCGTCGTGGAACAGCGTCACGAAGTTATCCAGGCCAACAAACTGGCTGGAGAGACCGAACGGGTCGACGCTCTGCAGCGAGTACCACAGCGCTTCACCCGCGGGCCAGATAAAGAAGATAACGGTGATAATCAACTGCGGGGCGACCAATGCGTAAGGCAGCCAGCGGGATTTAAACACCGGACGGGATGATGACATAGTTAAACTCTGAGTTGTTTTCCCCTCACCCCGACCCTCTACCCAAAGGGGCGAGGGAGAAAGGCCGAACCGAGCGATAGTGACCAGATGGCTCCGAACAGTCCCTTCACCTCTATGAGTACAGGCGAAAGGTTGGACCAAGCGCGTCTTACCAGATGGCTCCGAACGGTCCCCTCTCCCCTATGGGGAGAGGGTTAGGGTGAGGGGTCAGGCTAAAAATTAAGACTTGGTTGACTGCTCAAAGCGACGCAGCAGCTGATTACCGCGTTCAACCGCAGAATCCAGCGCCTGCTGAGGCGTTTTCTTCCCGGTCCATACGCTTTCCAGCTCTTCATCTACGATGGTGCGAATCTGCGGCATGTTGCCCAAACGCAGCCCTTTGGTGAACGGCAACGGTGGTTTGTTCAGCATCTGACGGGTAGCGATATCCGCCCCAGGGTTTTTATCGTAGAAGCCCTGCTGACGGGTCAGGTCATATGCGGCGGTCGTAATCGGCAGATAGCCGGTTTTCTGGTGCCATTCGGCAGCGTTTTCCGGTTTCGCCAGGAACTCGAGGAATTTAGCCACGCCGGTGTAGGTTTCTTTGTCTTTACCCTGCATCACCCACAGGCTTGCCCCGCCGATGATGGCGTTCTGCGGCGCGCCTTTCACGTCAGCGTCGTAAGGCATCATGCCCACACCGTAGTTGAATTTGGCGTACTGGCGAATGTCAGCCAGCGAGCCGGACGAGGCGGTGGTAATAGCGCAGTCGCCGTTGTAGAACTTCTCGGTGGATTCGTCTTTACGCCCGAAGTAGCTGAAGTCGCCCTTCTTGTTCAACGCTTCCAGCAGAGCGATGTGTTTTACCTGCTCTGGCTTATTGAACTCCAGCACCGCATCGGTACCGTTGAAGCCGTTGTTTTTGGTCGCTACCGGCAGGCCATGCCAGGCGCTAAAGTTTTCAATCTGGATCCAACCCTGCCAGCCGCTGGCGTAGCCGCACTTCATCCCTGCCGCTTTCAGCTTCGCTGTGTAGTCAGCCAGATCCTGCCAGGTTTTTGGCGGCTGCTCTGGATCGAGGCCCGCTTTTTTGAAGGCGTCTTTGTTGTAGTACAGCACCGGGGTGGAGCTGTTAAACGGCTGGGAGAGCAAATGGCCGGTTTTGGAGTCGGTGTAGTAACCGGAAACCGTTGGCACAAACTGAGATTCATCGAACTTGATACCGGCATCGCTGAACACCTGATAGACCGGCTTAATCGCCTTCGAGGCCATCATGGTGGCGGTACCGACTTCATACACCTGTAAAAGCGCCGGGGCATTACCGGTACGGAAGGCAGCGATACCCGCACTCAGGCTCTGCTCGTAGTTACCTTTGTAGATCGGCTGAATTTTATAATCCGGGTTGGCGGCGTTGAAGCGCTGCGCCAGAGAGTCGACCTCTTTCCCCAGTTCACCTTCCATTGAATGCCAGAATGGAATGGTGGTGACTGCCATTGCCTGGCTCGCAAATGCCAGACTCATTGCCAATCCTAAAGCTGTATGTCGTAACGATATCATCGGTTATCTCTCTTTTTGTGCCGGGATGCGCGATATCACGCGTTTTATGTTCGCGGGGGTAACATGACATGCTCGAATGACAGAAAAATAACTTTTTTATTACAAAAAAAAGATAGTAAGGCGACAAAGGGATGGCAAGGCGGTGACGCTTCGAAGAAGGCAAAGTGGGAGCTGAGACACGTATAGGTACGATGCTGCTATCGGAGTAAAGAACGTCGGATGGCGACGCTCAAGCGCCTTATCCGACCTACAGGAGATGTAGGTCGGGTAAAGCATTTACGCCGCCATCCGCTATTACCGCAGAAAATTAACCGCCGAGATAGGCGCTGCGCACCGCCTCGTTGGCTAGCAGCGCATGGCCGGTATCTTCCAGTACCACGTGACCGTTTTCGAGCACGTAGCCGCGGTCGGCCAGCTTCAGCGCCTGGTTGGCGTTCTGCTCGACGAGGAAGATGGTCATGCCCTGTTCGCGCAGCTGCTCGATGGTGTCGAAGATCTGCTGGATGATAATCGGCGCCAGCCCCAGAGATGGCTCATCCAACAGCAGCAGACGCGGCTGGCTCATCAACGCTCGACCAATGGCTAACATTTGCTGTTCACCGCCGGACATGGTTCCCGCACGCTGAATACGGCGTTCGTGCAGGCGTGGGAACAGATCATAGACCCACTTGATGCGTTCCTGGAACTGGTCGCGTTCAACAAAGAAGCCGCCCATCGCCAGGTTCTCTTCCACGGTCATGCGCGAGAACACACGACGCCCTTCCGGAACAATCGCTACCGCTTCGCGCATAATTTTCGCCGTCTGCCAGTCGGTAATGTCTTTATCATCAAAGACAATCCGCCCACTGGTGGCTCGTGGGTCGCCGCACAGCGTGCCAAGCAGCGTGGTTTTGCCCGCGCCGTTAGCCCCGATAAGCGTCACGATTTCGCCTTGGTTAATATGCAGACTGACCTCGTGCAGAGCCTGAATCTTCCCGTAGTGGGCACTGACTCTATCAAACGATAACATCACTTTATCCATTTTATGCCTCACCCAGATAAGCGCGGATCACGTCCGGGTTGTTGCGGATCTCTTCCGGTGTCCCGTTGGCCAGCGGCGTGCCCTGATTCACCACGTAGATGCGGTCAGAAATGCCCATCACCAGCTTCATATCGTGTTCAATCAGCAAGATGGTGGTGTTGTGATGATTACGCAGCTCGGCAATCAGCTCGTCGAGCTCTTTGGTCTCTTTCGGGTTGAGGCCCGCTGCGGGTTCATCGAGCATCAGGATTTCCGGCTGCGTCACCATGCAGCGGGCGATCTCCAGGCGACGCTGGTCGCCGTAGGCCAGATTGCTGGCCTGACGGTTGGCGTGCTCCAGAAGCCCAATACGCTCAAGCCAGGTGGCGGCGCGATCCAGCGCTTCGCTCTGCGCACGGCGGAAAGCAGGGGTTTTTAACAGCCCTGAGAAGACACCGCTTTTCAGCTGCTGATGCTGTGCCACCAACAGGTTTTCAATCACCGTCATCTCGCGGAACAGACGCACGTGCTGGAAGGTTCGCACCACGCCCATGCGGGCAATCTGCTGACCCGGCAGCCCTTCCAGGTGCTGATCGCGCAACATAATGGTCCCGCCGGTAGGCTTGTAGAAGCCGGTCAGGCAGTTAAAGACCGTGGTTTTACCGGCCCCGTTTGGGCCGATGAGCGAGACAATTTCCTGCGGACGCAGCTCGAGATTGACGTTATTGACCGCCAGCAGGCCGCCAAAACGCATCATCAGACCGTTAACCGATAATAATGGCTGACTCATGCCTGCTCTCCTTCTTTCGCTGTCCCGTTTTTCATTTTCAACTGTGGACGGGTCATCGGCAGAAGTCCCTGTGGACGCCAGATCATCATCAGCACCATCAGGCCACCGAGCATCAACATGCTGTATTCGTTGAAGTCACGCATCAGTTCACGCGACACCACCAGCAGAATCGCCGCGAGGATCACCGCAAACTGTGAGCCCATGCCACCCAGTACCACAATCGCCAGTACAAAGGCCGACTCGGCAAAGGTGAACGATTCCGGGCTGACGAAGCCCTGACGGGCAGCAAACAGCGTCCCAGCGAAGCCCGCGAACGCGGCGCTGATGGTGAAGGCGGTCAGCTTGATGCGCGTAGGGCTTAACCCCAGCGAGCGGCAGGCGATTTCATCTTCACGCAGCGCTTCCCATGCGCGGCCCAGCGGCATACGCAGCAGGCGGTTAATCACGAACAGGCTCAATACCACCAGCAGCAGCGCCACCAGGTAGAGGAAAATGACGCGGTCGGAAGGGTCATATTTGACGCCAAAGAAGTTGCTGAAAGTATCCCAGCCGCCTTCACGGGCGCTACGGCTAAACTCGAGGCCGAAGAAGGTCGGTTTAGGGATCTGGCTGATACCGTTCGGGCCGCCGGTCACTTCGGTGTTGTTCAGCAGCAGAATACGGACAATCTCACCAAAGCCTAAGGTTACAATCGCCAGATAGTCACCGCGCAGGCGCAGTACCGGGAAGCCCAGCAGGAAGCCCGCTGCCGCCGACACCAGGCCAGCCAGCGGCAGGCAGGTCCAAAAGCCGAGACCATAATAGTGGTTCAACAGCGCGAAGGTATAAGCGCCAATGGCGTAGAAGCCACCGTAGCCCAGCACCAGCAGGCCCGACAGCCCTACCACCACGTTCAGCCCCAGGCCGAGGATGATGTAAATCATGGTCAGGGTGGCGATATCCACCGTGCCGCGCGACACCATAAACGGCCACGCCACGGCAATTACCAGCAGCGCAATCAGGAACAGTTTTTGTTTGACGGTCGAGCCATCAATCGCCGGCAGAATAAACTTCGGCCCGGAGACGCTTTTCAGCCCTTTCTGGAACAGCGGACGCAGCATCTGGAAGAAGAACACCACGGCGGTACCGATAAAGATCCACTGCCAGCGAATGTCCGCCGCGCTGCCGACCACCAGTTTGGTGCCGTCAAGCTGCAGCTGCACGCCCATAAAGACGCCCGCCAGAACAAAGAACATCGCCGCCGACAGCAGCGCCATCGCAAATTGCATCGGTTTCATACTTTCTCTACCTCCGGGCGGCCCAGGATGCCAGTCGGCATCACCAGCAGCACCACGATCAGCAGCGCGAACGACACCACGTCTTTGTATTCAGTACTCAAATACGCCGACGACAGCGCTTCCGCGATACCGAGAATCAGCCCACCAATCATCGCACCAGGAATACTGCCGATACCGCCAAGCACCGCTGCGGTAAAGGCTTTCATCCCGGCCATAAAGCCGATGTATGGGTTGATTACGCCGTAGAACTGACCCAGCAGTACGCCCGCTACCGCCGCCATCGCTGCGCCGATAACAAACGTCAGGGCAATCACGCGGTCGGTATTAATGCCGAGCAGGCTGGCCATTTTCAGGTCTTCAGCACAGGCACGACAGGCGCGGCCCATCCGCGAGTAACGGATAAACAGCGTCAGTGCCAGCATGGCCACAAAGGTCACAATCCAGATAACCAACTGCATGGTGGTGATAGATGCGGAGAAGTTTTCGCTGCTACCGACAATCCACTGGCCGTTAAACAGACTTGGCAGCGCCACATCGCGCGAGCCTTCGGTCAGGCTGACGTAGTTCTGCAGGAAAATAGACATCCCGATAGCGGAGATCAGCGCAATCAGACGCTTGGAGTTACGCACCGGGCGGTAGGCCACCCGTTCGATGCTCCAGCCGTAGGCGCTGGCAATGACGATTGCCCCGATGAAGCCAGCCGCCACCAGCAGCCAGCTGGTGTCGATGCCCATCATCATCAGCGCGGCGATGATCATAAAGGAGACATAACTACCGATCATGTAGACCTCGCCGTGGGCGAAGTTAATCATGCCGATAATTCCGTACACCATGGTGTAACCGATGGCGATCAGTGCATAGGTGCTTCCCAGCGTAACGCCGTTAAACATCTGCTGCACAAAGTAGAGAACCTGCTCTGACATAAATTAGCCTTTTGCTACCCCTGCGGATCTACGCCCGCCAGGGGGGAATGAAGGTTACTTCGCGATCGTGGACGAGCCGTCGGCATGCCACTGGAAGACGCCAAACTCGAATCCTTTCAAATCGCCTTTTTCATCCCAGGAAAGCGGCCCAATCACGGTTTTTGCCCCGTTAGCTTTTAAATCTTTAATCAGCGCTAGCGGATCGTCGCTGCCGGTACGTTCCATGGCGGTTGCCAAAGACTGCACGGCGGCATAAGTGATCCACACATATGGACCGCTCGGATCTTTCTTCTGCGCTTTCAGAGCATCGACGATAGCGCTGTTTGCCGGATCCTGGTCATAGCGTTTTGGCATGGTCACCAGCATCCCTTCACCGGCATCGCCAGCGATGTTCGACAGCGAGGCGTTACCCACGCCTTCCGGCCCCATGAACTGGGTTTTCAGGCCCACCGAGCGCGCCTGACGCAGCATTTGGCCCATTTCCGGGTAGTAGCCACCGTAGTAAACGAAGTCGATGTTCTCTTTTTGCAGACGGGCGAGCAGCGCGGAGAAGTCTTTTTCACCGGCGGTGATGCCGTCAAAGAAGACCACGTTGGCCTTCGCCGCTTTCAGACTCTGCTGAACGGAGCGCGCCAGACCTTCACCGTATTGCTGTTTGTCATGAATGATGGCGATACGCTGCGGTTTTACTTTTTCCAGGATGTATTTAGCCGCCGTTGGCCCCTGGGAGGAGTCGAGGCCCGCAGTACGCATGATGTATTGATAGCCACGCTGGGTCAGCTCTGGGTTGGTCGCCCCCGGAGAGATCATCAGAATGCCTTCATCTTCATAGATGTCAGAAGCAGGCTGCGTGGAAGAGGAGCAGAGGTGGCCAATCACGTATTTAATACCGTCATTGACGATCTTGTTGGCAACCGCCACCGCTTGTTTTGGATCGCAGGCGTCGTCGTATTCCACGCCGACCAGTTTGTCGCCCTTAATGCCGCCTTTGGCGTTGATGTCTTTAATGGCCTGACGTGCGCCGTTGAACTCCATGTCGCCCCACTGCGCGACCGGGCCGGACATGGCCCCTACCACCGCAACTTTAATATCAGCCGCCAGTGTCGTGTGTGACATAGCCAGTGCGACCATCCCTGCGATTACTGTTTTTGTATTCCTTTTCATACTTCGGGATCCCCATTCGTGATGTCGTGTTTACACGTCGTGGCGTGTATATATTTTGTAATTATGTGGTTAAAAAGCATTCTGTACTTTTATTATACAACGCTACTTTTACCATTATCTTTAATGGGTTAGCGCAGTTTTTTAACCAAATACAGACTAAATTCTCTATTTTTCAGTCTATTAAGAAAAGATAATATTCTGATTTTTGCCATAGATAAACAAAAATAAGTCAGATTTCAGCATAAAATAACGACACATACGGCCGAATAAAACGCTGGTTTTCAGGTTAAAATTCTGGTTATTTTTCTATCTATAATGTTTCAAACTGCCTGTGCGGATATCACAAAACTAATCCCCTGTTAGACGCCGTAAAAAGAGAAAGCCGCCAGCAGGATAAATTGAGTAAACTGACCGTAATTTTTTCGATTTGAGCAAACCGTCCATGAAACTGACCATCATTCGTTTAGACACGTTTAGCGACCAGGATCGTATCTGTCTCGGTAAGATCTGGCCTGGCGTTACCGCCGCCGACCTTCCTCTCGATGACCCCCACCGTTTGTACGCCGCCCGTTTTAACGAGCGTCTGCTTGCGGCGGTGAGAGTCACGCTGGACGGCAATCAGGGGACGCTCGACGATTTATGCGTGCGCGAAATCACCCGTCGTCGCGGCGTGGGCCAGTACCTGATTGAAGAAGTCCTGCACGACAACCCGCAGGTTAGCCGCTGGGTGCTCAGCAAATCTCATGTAGACGAGAGCCAGGAAATGGCGGCGTTCGCCAAAGCATTGGGCTTTACGATGCAGAATGACGGCTGGGTTAGAGGGTAACGCAGACCCCGGCTTAGCGAATGACGCCCGAGCTACTCGCATGTAACCCGGGCGTCTGACGTACTCACACTGCGCGGTGAATCTTATTTCGCGTCGGTCGCAGTGCCGTTGGCGTGCCAGTTAAAGATGCCGAATTCGAAACCTTTCAGGTCGCCTTTCTCATCCCATGACAGCGGGCCCATCACGGTATCGACGGTGCTGGCTTTCAGGTACTTAGCAATTTCAGCCGGATCGTCAGAGTGGTTCAGACCAGCCTGCAGAGACTGCAGCGCTGCGTAGGTGGTCCACACGAATGCGCCGCTTGGATCCTGTTTCTTCGCCTTGATCGCTTCAACGATTGGTTTGTTAGCAGGAACCTGATCGTAGTTCTTCGGTTTGGTTACCAGCAGACCTTCCGCAGAATCACCCGCGATGTTAGACAGCGATACGTTCGCTACCCCTTCTGGACCCATGAACTGAGTTTTCAGACCTGCCGCACGCGCCTGGCGCAGGATCTGCCCCATTTCCGGGTGATAGCCGCCGAAGTAGACGAAGTCGATATTTTCTTTCTTCAGACGCGCCACCAGCGTAGAGAAGTCTTTCTCACCGGCGGTGATACCGTCAAAGAAGACCACGTTAGCCCCGCCCTTCTTCAGGCCGTCCTGTACGGAACGCGCCAGGCCTTCGCCGTACTGCTGCTTGTCATGCACGATAGCGATGCGCTGAGGCTTCACTTTGTCGATGATGTATTTCGCCGCGGTCGGGCCTTGATCGGAGTCCAGACCGGTGGTACGCAGAATCAGCTTATAGCCGCGCGCGGTCAGCTCCGGTGCCGTCGCCGCCGGGGTAATCATCAGAATGCCTTCGTCTTCATAGATATCAGACGCTGGCTGCGTGGAAGAAGAACACAGGTGGCCGATAACGTACTTGATGCCGTCGTTCACCACTTTGTTAGCGACCGCGACCGCCTGTTTCGGGTCACAAGCATCGTCATACTTAACGATTTCCAGTTTGTTGCCTTTGATACCGCCCTTAGCGTTGATATCCGATACCGCTTGCTCTGCGCCGCTGAACTCCTGATCGCCATACTGCGCAACCGGACCAGACATCGCACCCACGACAGCAACTTTAATATTTTCTGCTAATGCCATATTGCTGAATGCCAGTGCAATACATCCTGTCAGTAACGCTTTACCCTTCATATTCATCCTGAGGTTCCCCATTGTTATGGTTATTGCATTTGTTGTGATGTTGTTATTTAGCACATTATTCTTATATGCGGCTCACGCTAAGTATAAGATATTAATATTAAGGGATACTGCCTGTGCTTTTGCAGCATACTCTGCTAAAACATACCCCATTTTTATGGAATTGAAACGATAATTTTGACGGATTTGTAACGTAAAAATGACAAAAAAAAGCCACTCATCGGAGTGGCTTAATGGCTGGCAGGGTTCAGCAGAGAACTATTCAGTCAGCGCCCGGCGAATCACCTCCAGCGCCTGCTGGAACTGTTTCTCTGGGATGGTGAGCGGATAGAGGAAACGGATAACGTTGCCGTAAACCCCGCAGCTCAGCAGCAGAACGCCTTCCGCCAGCGCGCGCTCCTGAACTAATTTGGTGAACTCCGGCGACGGTTCGCCGGTTTGCGGATCGATAAATTCGACCGCCACCATTGACCCTAAGCCACGCACGTCGGCAATCGCCGGGCAGGACTCACGCGCTTTATTCAGCACTTCAATCAGATGCTGACCAAGATGATTGGCCCGTGTGCACAACGCTTCTTCTTCAATGACGTCCAGCACCGCATGCGCGGCGGCCACCGCCAGCGGGTTGCCCGCATAGGTACCGCCCAAACCGCCCGGCGCCGGAGCGTCCATCACTTCCGCACGTCCGACAACGCCAGAAAGCGGGAAACCGCCGGCCAGGCTTTTGGCCATGGTGATGAGGTCAGGCTTCACGCTGTGATAATCCATGGCGAACAGCTTGCCGGTACGGGCAAACCCGGTCTGCACTTCGTCGGCAATCAGCAAAATACCGTGGGTATCGCACAGCGCACGCAGGCCCTGCATAAAGTCGGCTGGCGCGACGTTAAAACCGCCTTCGCCCTGTACCGGCTCGAGGATAATCGCCGCCACCTGATCGGGCGCGATATCGGCTTTAAAGATATGGGTCAGGCTTTTCAGCGCCATTTCGGTGGTGACACCGTGGGCGGCGTTCGGATAAATAGCGTGATAGACCGATCCCGGGAACGGGCCAAAGCCAATTTTATACGGAGCGACTTTGCCAGTCAGCGCCATGGTCATAAAGGTACGGCCATGGAAGCCGCCGCCGAAGGTGATAAGTCCAGGGCGTTTGGTATAGGCACGGGCAATCTTCACCGCGTTTTCCACCGCCTCGGCCCCGGTGCTGAAGAATGCGGTCTTGGCATTCCCGGCAATTGGCGCCGCGGCATTAATACGTTCTGCTAATGATACATAGCTTTCATAGGGTACGATTTGATAGGCGGTATGGGTGAACGCCTTGAGCTGATTCTCCACGGCGGCAATCACCTGCGGGTGGCGATGGCCGGTGTTCAGCACCGCAATTCCGGCGGCAAAATCAATATACTCGTTGCCCTCAATATCCCACAGCGTGGCGTTCTCCGCGCGCTCTGCGTAGAAACCGCACATCACGCCAACGCCGCGTGGCGTCGCCTGTAAACGCCGATGATTCAGTGACTCGTTACTCACGGTAAACCCCCTGCCGATAAAAGACGGAAAAAAACGTAGCGCATATTCAGTCTTTGCCATCGTTTGCATTAACGCCAGCGGCAAAATGGAAATAAACAGAGGAAAGCGTGATGACGGCGGGATAAAAAACAAAACCCCCGGATGGGCATCCAGGGGTTATCGGGGCAACGAGCTAACTGGCGTTATCAGGCTTCAATAGCCGCTCGCAGTTTTTTCATCGCATTCTTTTCAAGCTGACGAACACGCTCGGCGGAAACGCCGTAACGGTCGGCCAGTTCTTGCAGCGTGGACTTGTTGTCTTCGTCCAGCCAGCGGGCGCGAATGATGTCCTGACTACGTTCATCCAGACCCTGCATCGCGTCGGTCAGCTTGTTGGCTGCCTGCTCTTCCCAGTTATCATCTTCTATGCCATCGGCAAAGTTGGACGATTTATCCTGCAGATAGAGCACCGGTGCAACGGAATGGCTTTCAGAATCATCGTCAGAGGACATATCAAACGCCATGTCCTGCGCTGACATACGAGATTCCATCTCGCGCACGTCTTTGCTGGATACGCCCAGCTCACGGGCAACCATTTCCACTTCATCCTGGTTAAACCAGCCCAAACGCTGCTTGTTTTTACGCAGGTTAAAGAACAGCTTACGCTGTGCTTTGGTGGTGGCCACTTTGACGATACGCCAGTTACGCAGCACGTACTCGTGGATTTCCGCTTTGATCCAATGCACGGCAAAGGAGACCAAACGAACGCCCACTTCCGGGTTAAAACGACGCACCGCTTTCATCAGGCCAATGTTGCCTTCCTGAATCAGATCCGCCTGCGGCAGGCCATAGCCCGAGTAATTACGAGCAATATGAACAACAAAGCGCAGGTGAGACAGGATCAGCGTTTTAGCTGCTTCCAGATCGCCCTGGTAATGCAGCCGTTCAGCAAGCGCCTTTTCTTCATCAGCCGTCAACATCGGCCATGTGTTCGCAGCCCGGATATAAGATTCCAGGTTACCGACAGGGGCTAACGCTAAATTTTGCATTTCTTTGGTCATTCAAATCCTCTCAATTCACTTCATACTGACGTAGGCTTGCCGCTAGACGCAACAAACATGCCAGGCTCTATGAGCAACGAGAATATCATCCGCTCTTTTATCAGACAGTGAGTTTATCCACAAGTTCAATGCAACAGTGTGAATAAATTACGCACAAAATGTGACACGCGATAGCCGCGAGGGCAGAAAGATGGGGTTTAAAACGCATCCCCTGCGGACGTAAGTCGTCGCAGGGGGAGAGTATAACAGAACTTTTTTAATCGGGGGTAAAGTGGCGTAAATGTTGGACCGTGGCAAGCCAGGCTGCCACCCAGCCAATCATCGAGCACAGCAGGAGCAGCAGCAAGCATTCGTCAAACGACAGCCCGCTTAGCTCAAACTGAGTGCCAAACACCCGCGCCACTTCCGTCACCGCCGATGACAGCCGCATCACCAGAATTTCCGACAGAATCAGTGACAGGAATGCACCGGAGAAGCCCAGCAGCGCACCGCCGTAGAGGAACGGGCGCAGAATAAAGCCATCCGTTGCCCCAATCAGCTTCTGCACGTTAATGGTATCGCGACGGGCGAAGATGCTCAGACGCACGCTATTACCAATGACGAGGAATACCGCCGCCACCATCAGCACGCCAATCATCGCCGATACGCGGCCAACGAGTCCGGTAATGGACGCCAGACGGGAGAACCAGCTGTCATCCATACGCACTTCGTTGACGCCCTGAATCTGCGCCACGCGGTCACGCAGGGTGTTTAAGGCATCGGTGGTCTGGAAATCGATTTTCGGGACAACCACCGCCACAGCTGGCAGCGGGTTCTCTTCCAACATATCCAGCGCGCCGCCAAAGCCCGACCAGTTGCGGAACTCGCCCAGCGCTTCATCACGGGAGAGATAGTTAACCTTGTCGACGCCCTGCTCGGCCTGGAGTTGCCCAACCACTTTCGCCGCCGCATCGTCATCCAGCGTTTTTTCCAGATAGACCGTTATTTGCGGTGAAGGATAGTACTGCGAAGCCGCCGTGTTGACGTTCTTGTAAACCATGTAGCAGACGCTCGGCAGCGTCAGGGAGATAGCGATAACCATCACCGTCAGGAAAGTGGCGATAGGCTTACTTTTCAGGTCCTGCACCGCGCCCTGCCAGGCGTAACGCACCTGTTCATTGAACACGTTGGTTTTACGCGAGTTCGGTTTCGGTGCCGGTTTCCCGCGCTTTGGCGCGTTACGCCCCGTATCACCAGATGCCGTTACCGACTTGCGAAAACGATCGAGACGACCGCCGAACTGGCGAATTTGATTCATTGCTTCACGCTTATTCACCCGTCAAGCCTCCATGCAAGTGGCCGTCGCTCAGCGTCAGCATGCGGTATGAACGACGAGAAATCAGATTGATGTCGTGCGTCGCCATCAGCACCGTCACCCCCACGCGGTTGAACTCTTCGAACAGGCGCAGAATGCCTTCCGACAGCGCGTCATCGAGGTTACCGGTTGGTTCATCCGCCAGCAGAACTGCCGGTTTGTTGACCACCGCACGGGCTATCCCCACGCGCTGCTGTTCACCGCCGGATAGCTGAATCGGGAGATTTTTCGCTTTATCGAGCAGGCCAACTTTATCCAGTGCCGCAGAGACGCGGCGGCGAATATCATCATAGCTCGCCCCCGCGATAATCAGCGGGATAGCCACGTTATCAAACACGGTGCGGTCCATCAGCAGATGGTGATCCTGGAAAATCATGCCGATCTGGCGGCGCAGGAACGGCACCTCACGGTTTTGCAGGCGGCTGATATCGTGGCCGCCGAACAAAATCTTCCCGGCGCTTGGCCGCTCAATCCCACAGATAAGCTTCAGCAAAGTACTTTTACCTGCGCCGGAATGGCCGGTCAGGAATGCCATCTCGCCTGGCTGCAGGTGAAAAGTCACCCCCTGCAGCGCTTGTCTCCCGCCGAGATAGGCTTTGCTGACGTGTTCAAAGCGAATCATGATTAATCCTCTCGGGCAAAAAGTGCCTCAATAAAATCGCCCGCTTTAAACGGACGTAAGTCCTCAATACGTTCTCCGACGCCGATATAACGAATCGGAATGCCGAACTGATCTGCCACGGAGAATATCACCCCGCCTTTGGCAGTTCCGTCGAGTTTAGTCAGCGTGATGCCGGTCAGGCCCACCGCTTCATGGAACAGTTTGGCCTGGCTAATGGCATTTTGCCCGGTGCTGGCGTCAATCGTCAGCATCACTTCATGCGGTGCTTCAACATCAAGCTTCTTCATCACACGGACGATTTTCTTCAGTTCTTCCATCAGGTGCGACTTGTTCTGCAAGCGCCCTGCGGTATCGGCAATCAGCACATCAACGTTACGTGCTTTTGCCGCCTGAATCGCATCGAAAATCACCGAAGCGGAATCTGCGCCGGTGTGCTGTGCAATGACCGGAATATTGTTGCGCTCGCCCCACACCTGCAGCTGCTCAACCGCCGCCGCGCGGAAGGTATCGCCTGCCGCCAGCATCACCGTTTTACCCTGCTGCTCGAACTGACGCGCCAGCTTGCCGATGGTGGTGGTTTTACCCACGCCGTTGACGCCGACCATCAGGATAACGAATGGCGTTTTGCCTTCAATATTAAGCGGTTCATCCACTTTTGCGAGAATTTCACCCATTTCATCTTTCAGCAGGCCGTACAGCGCTTCCGCATCTTTAAGCTGCTTACGGCTGGCCGTTTCGGTCAGGCTGGCGATGATTTTACGGGTTGTTTCCACGCCGACGTCGGCAATCAGCAGCTGCTCTTCCAGCTCTTCAAACAGATCATCGTCGATTTTCTTGCCGCGGAACAGACTGATAAATCCGGAACCGAGGTTTTCTTTGGTTTTTAACAGGCTGCGTTTCAGGCGCGCGAAGAAACCTTCTTTGGTCGGTTTTTCCTGTTCCAGCTGCGCGGCGGGTGCTTCACTCACCGCCTCTTCTTCAACATCTTCAACCGCCGTCTCATCCTGCGGCTCGGCGGCCAGCGCCAGCGCTTCCAGCTCTTCGTCGGTCAGCTCAGTCTCTTCAGCGTCGGCTTCTTCGGTTGCGACGGTTTCAGCAACGGCTTCAACTTCAGGCGCAATCACGTCAGCGACCGGCAGATCTTCAACGCGTACCGCCGCCGTTTCTTCGACAACCGGCGTTTCTTCCGGGGCCGCTGGCGCGTTGTCTTCAACGACCGGCAGCTCTTCAACCAATACCGGGGCAATCTCTTCGACAACCGGTGCCTCTTCTACCGCGGCAGGTGCGTTTTCTTCCGCCACCGGTAAATCTTCTACCCGTACCGGCTCTTCGACGCTCGGCGTTTCGGCCATGACGGTTGGCGCGTTGTCCTCAACCACCGGCAGCTCTTCCACCCGCACCGGTGCGGCCTCTTCGGCGACCAGAGTCTCTTCAACGGCAGGTACAACTTCGTCAGCAACTTCGTGCGATTTTTCGCTTTCCGCAACCTGTTCAGTGACGTCAACCACATCAGCGGCGAAAACTTCACTTTCTTCAACCGGATGCGCTACGGCAGTCTCTTCGGCCACTACATCTTCAACAGCGGGCGTTTCAACAACCGTTTCAGGCTCGACGACCGACGATTCTACCGCCGGCTGTTCTTCAATTTTGTCTTCTGATTCAACAACCTGATCCTGTTCTTTTTGACCAAAGCCCAGCCAGGAAAAAAAACCGCGTTTTTTCTCTTTTGCCATTTGCAACCACACTCCCCGCAGATAATTGATGGCACCACTTCGCCACAATCGACGCGAAGGCTGAAATAATGATGAAATTAGTCGCTTAGTCTACCACTTAACTTCCCTGGCTTCACCGCTTTCACCCGGCAGAGCAGATCGCTAGAATAGCAGGCTGAAAGAGCGATCAGAGCGAGCAAATGAAAAAACCAACCTCCGGCGGCAGTGGCCAGATCCGCATTATTGGCGGACAGTGGCGCGGCCGTAAACTTCCTGTCCCCGACAGCCCAGGTCTCAGACCCACCACCGACCGCGTGCGTGAAACCCTTTTTAACTGGCTGGCACCGTCGATGGTAGACGCCCGCTGCCTGGACTGTTTCGCCGGAAGCGGCGCGCTGGGGCTGGAAGCACTCTCCCGCTACGCCGCCAGCACCACGCTGCTGGAGATGGAGCGTCATGTGGCTCAGCAGCTGCAAAAAAATCTCGCCACGCTAAAAGCCGAACACGGCAAAGTGGTGAACACCAACACCCTGACCTACCTTAACCAGAGCGGCACGCCGCATGATGTAGTGTTTGTCGATCCACCGTTCCGTAAAGGGCTGCTGGAAGAGACGCTAAATCTGCTGGAAGTGAACGGCTGGCTGGCAGATGGCGCGCTTATTTACGTCGAAAGCGAAGTAGAAAACGGCCTGCCGCCTGTGCCTGCCAGCTGGAGTCTGCATCGGGAAAAAATCGCCGGTCAGGTCGCTTATCGCCTCTATCATCGTGAAGTGCAGGGAGAAAAGGATGCTGATTAATCTGGGTCGCTTGTTGATGCTGTGCGTGTGGGCATTTTTGGTACTGAATGTCATCCAGCCGTTCCCGCGTCCGCTGAATATTTTCGTCAACGTCGCACTGATTTTTATGGTGTTGATGCACGGTATGCAGATGGCGTTGTTGCAATCTACTATGCCAAAAGATGGGCCACAGATGACGTTCGGCGAGAAAGTTCGCATCTTCCTCTTCGGCGTGTTTGAACTGCTGGTGTGGCAAAAGAAAACGGCTGCCAGCCTGAAAAAGAAGAAATAAGATCTTCGGCCTGGTGATGTACCAGGCCACCGTTAACTACTCAGCCTTAAAATCGACAAAGCGCGAGCCTTTGTAACTTAACGTTCCTTTGTCACCCACGGTCAACTGGTGATACTGCGCGGCTTCCACGCGGAAACTCACCTCCAGCCCACCCTGCTCAGGCTTAAAGCTTACGTCATAGCGCATCTCGCTGCCCGCGGGAGCGACCGTCTGCTGACGCGAACGGCGGTCATTCAGCACCTTTTCACGTTTATTGCTCACCACCACTCGTTTTTGCATTAGCGGCGCGGCGTCGTTATCCATTTTTTCCCGGCGCTGCTGAACGTAGCGAAACGAAGCGGCAATAACGATAATCGCCACCACAACGACGAAAAACAAAGGCATTTTGCTCATTTCAGGTTCTCATAAGAATTTACGCAAATCAGAGTAAACGGCGAAGTCAGTCATTGTCATCTGGCCGCCACCACTACTACACTGGACATTCAGGACTGGCAACACCGTACCTATTAAGATAACAGATACAGGGACTTAATATGCTTTGGTCGTTTATCGCAGTATTCTTTTCCGGGTGGCTCTACGTTGACGCCGCCTACCGTGGCCCAACCTGGCAGCGCTGGGCATTCAAACCTATCACCCTAATTTTACTGCTGTTTCTCGCCTGGCAGGCGCCGATGTTTAACGCCATCAGCTATCTGGTGCTGGCGGGTCTGTGCGCCGCGCTGGTCGGTGATGCGCTAACGCTGCTGCCGCGACAGCGCATGCTCTACGCGGTGGGGGCCTTTTTACTTTCACACCTGCTCTATACCATCTGGTTTGCCGGTCAGCTGACCTTCACCTTCTTCTGGCCGCTGCCGGTAATATTACTGGTGATTGGCGCGCTGCTGCTAGTCACAATCTGGACAAGGTTGGAAGAGATGCGTCTGCCGGTGCTGGCATTTGTTGGCATGACGCTGGTGATGGTCTGGGTGGCGGGCGAACTGTGGTTCCTGCGCCCAACCGATACCGCGATGTCCGGATTCTTCGGTGCCGCGCTATTACTGCTCGGCAATATTGTCTGGCTGGTGAGTCAGTACCGTTGTCGCTTCCGCGCGGATACTGCCATTTACGCCGCCTGCTACTTTGCCGGACACTTCTTTATCGTTCGCGCACTTTATTTGTAATTTCTCGCTTGACTCTGGAGTCGACTCCAGAGTGTATGCTGCGCTTAATGAAACAACGATCATTAACCGGAGGATACGATGTCGACTCCAGAGACGCATGACAAAAAAGCCCCGCAGTTCTCCTCATTCAAGCTGGCTCCTGCCCCGCAGGCGCAGGACGATTGCTGCTGCGATAGCCAATGCTCCACCGTGGAAACACCGGTAGAAAGCGCACTGGAAGCACGCTACAGCTGGGTGGTTAACGGGATGGACTGCGCCGCCTGCGCCCGCAAAGTGGAAACCGCCGCGCGCCAGGTCCCCGGGGTGAAACAGGCCAAAGTGCTGTTCGCCACGGAAAAACTGCTGGTCGATGCCGATGAAGACGTCCGCGCACAGATTGAAAAAGCGGTCAGCGCCGCGGGCTATACGCTGCGCGGCGAGGATGCCTCCGCACCGGAAGCTGAAGTCTCCCGCCTGAAGGAAAACCTGCCGCTGATAGCGCTTATCGTGTTGATGGCCATCAGTTGGGGGCTGGAACAGTTCAACCATCCGCTCGGCAATCTGGCCTTTATCGCCACCACCCTAGTCGGGCTGTTCCCTATTGCTCGCCAGTCGCTGCGCCTGATTAAGAGCGGCAGCTGGTTTGCCATCGAAACGCTGATGAGCGTGGCGGCCATCGGTGCGCTATTTATCGGCGCGACGGCGGAAGCGGCGATGGTACTGCTGCTGTTTTTAATCGGCGAGCGACTCGAAGGCTGGGCCGCCAACCGCGCGCGTCAGGGCGTGAGCGCGCTGATGGCGCTGAAGCCCGATACCGCCGTGCGGGTGCGTGACGGCCAGCGGGAAACCGTGGCCCAAAAGGATTTACAGCCCGGCGATGTGATTGAAGTCGCCGCCGGGGGGCGTCTGCCTGCCGACGGCAAGCTGATGACTCCGTTCGCCAGCTTTGACGAAAGCGCCTTAACCGGCGAGTCGATTCCGGTTGAACGCAACGCCGGCGAAAGCGTTCCAGCAGGTGCCACCAGCGCCGACCGTCTGGTGCAGCTCAGCGTGATATCTAAACCCGGCGACAGCGCCATCGACCGCATCCTGCGCCTGATTGAAGAAGCGGAAGAACGCCGCGCGCCAATCGAACGCTTTATCGACCGTTTCAGCCGCATTTACACGCCGGTGATTATGGCGATTGCACTGCTGGTCGCGCTGGTACCGCCACTGCTGTTTTCCGCCTCATGGGAAGAGTGGATTTATAAAGGGCTGACTCTGCTGCTGATTGGCTGCCCGTGTGCACTGGTGATTTCAACACCGGCGGCGATTACCTCGGGTCTGGCGACCGCCGCGCGTCATGGTGCGCTGATTAAAGGCGGCGCGGCGCTGGAACAGTTAGGCCGCATCACCCAGATGGCCTTTGATAAAACCGGCACCCTGACGCTGGGCAAACCGCAGGTGACAGCGGTAATCCCAACGGCTGAAATCAATGAAGAGACGCTGCTGGCAATGGCGGCGGCGGTAGAACAGGGCTCAACTCACCCGCTGGCGCAAGCGGTGGTGCGTGAAGCACAGCAGCGCAATCTGACCATTCCACAGGCTCAGGCACAGCGCGCGCTGGTCGGTTCGGGGATTGAGGCGGAAGTTGACGGTCAGCGTATCGTTATCTGCGCAGCGGGCAAGTTCCCCGCCGCTACGCAGCAGGCGCAGATTGAACAATTAGAAAACCAGGGTAACACGGTGGTGCTGGTGACTCGCGACAACACGCTACTGGGAATTCTGGCACTGCGCGATACCGTGCGCCAGGAAGCCCGTCAGGCGGTCGATGGCCTGCGCGAGCTAGGGATTCAGGGGATTATCCTGACCGGCGATAACCCGCGGGCAGCGGCAGCGATTGCCGATGAACTTGGTATGGCCTACCGCGCCAACCTGCTGCCAGCCGATAAGGTGACAGAAGTCACCGCTCTCAACGCCCAGGGGCCGCTGGCGATGGTCGGTGACGGTATTAACGACGCCCCGGCAATGAAAGCGGCGGCGATGGGGATTGCGATGGGCAGCGGTACCGATGTGGCGCTGGAAACCGCCGATGCGGCGCTGACCCACAACCGTTTAACCGGGCTGGTACAGATGATTCGTCTGGCACGCGCCACCCATGCCAACGTGCGGCAGAACATCACCATCGCGCTGGGGTTGAAAGGGATTTTCCTCATCACGACCTTGCTGGGGATGACCGGGCTGTGGCTGGCCGTGCTGGCCGACACCGGCGCAACGGTGCTGGTGACGCTCAACGCGCTGCGCCTGCTGCGTGGGAAATTTAGCGCTTAACGTTGGCCACATCCGATGGCGCTGCGCTAATCAGACCTACAATCGTACATGATTTGTAGGTCGGGTAAGCGCAGCGCCACCCGACAAAAATACTGGCGCGATATCAATATCATCCAGGCTGATTTATCGCCTCAAGCACCACCAACTGGTCACTGACGAATTTCTTCGCCGCCGGAGAACTTGCTGCCGCCAGCTCCGCCTGCAACGCCGCCTGTTTCTGCTTTTTCGCCTGTGGGTCGCTAAACAACAGCGCTTTCACATTGAATGACGCCACGTTGCTGTAGCGCCCATCTTCGCTGGTCGGAACGCTAATTTTGCCCTCATTCAGCAGCGTTTCGACGATTTTACGTTCACGGTCATAACCTTGCAGGCCAACCAGCTGCCAGCGCTGCTCCGCCACACCTTGATACTGACCCTTTTTCACTTCAGTCAGATAACGAATAGTCAGATTGCGAATCGTACCGGCCTCTTCACCGTATTCCGCTTTGCTGTCAGAGAGCACCGGGAACTGCATGCCTTCCAGCGCGCCGCCTTTTTGCGTCAGGTGGCCCATCCGGTAGCTGTTCATTCCGAGGCGAATTGGCGTACTGTCCGTCACTGGCGTCCCATCGACCATTTTCAGATCGCGAATACGCTGCCCCGCAGGCTGGCGCAGATCGATTTTGTAAGTCACACCGTCGAAGAAATCGTTGGTGGAATATTTGGAGGCCCGGCGCTGCGGGTTAAAGCTGTAGGTCACGTCACCGTCATGCAGCTGATTGAAGTAGCCAGCAGACCACTCCATGTATTTCTTCAGCTCTTTCCCCGTCAGCTGATAAACGGTGATTTCACCGCCCGCATACTGATAGTTAAAGGCGATATCTTTCGCCGTAATGGTGCCGACGTTTAATTTCGGACGGTCGTTATCAATCTGCAGCGCAATCACCTGCGCCTTTGGCGCGTAATGACGACTGGCTTCCTGATACAGCTTGCTGATACCGGTATCCTGAATATGCACCTGCGGAATGCCCTTCACCGCATCCGGTGGCACCAGATCCTGGCCGCTCAACTGAGCAATCGGGCGATTGGCATTGGCGCGCAGAATCTTGTGATACGGCTGATATACCTCTTCCAGCTTCTTATCAGAAGCCATGCCCTTAATCGCGTAGGTGTAGCTGTCTTTATTGATCAACACATACTTACCATTGTGCTGCTCAAACTGCAGGTCGATACGCGACAGCGCGCGGCCATATTTGTCCGGCTCGGTGACGATTACGCCGTTAATAACCTCTTTATCGACCTTCACATGCATATGTCCGGCAACGATAGCCGCCAGCTCTGGGTTAGCGCGCGCGATATCCCCTACGCCGGTACCCGGGCGCTGGTTCTCATTATCGATACCCATATGCGCTACCAGCACAATGGCGTCCACCTGCCCCTGAAGTTGCTCAATGGTCTTTTTCACCGCATCCACCGGATCGGTAAAGTTCAGACCTTTCACGCGGTCGGTGCCTTTGGCAAACTCAGCGGTCATCGGCGTATCCATCCCGATAATGCCGATCTTCACGCCCTGACGTTCAATGATTTTAGACGCCGGGAGATAGGGTTTTCCGCTGTCCCACAGAATATTGCCGGCCAGCGCAGTGCCCTTAAACTGGTTTAGCGAGGTCGACAGCGATTTCAGACCGAAGTCGAATTCGTGGTTGCCCATCACCCAGACGTCATAGTCCAGCGCGTTAAATCCGAGGATCATCGGGCTGGTTTTGTCGTTCTTAAAGGTTTCGACAAAGTTGCCCTGAATGGTATCACCCGCATCCACCAGAATGACGTTAGGTTGTTCACTGCGGACTTTTCGCACCTGGGTGGCAATCTGGCTCAGGCTGCCTGCCAGATTTTCGGTATCCGTCGAATAGTCCCACGGCACAAAAGTGCCATGGAGATCGGAAGTGCCGAGGATCGTGATATTGACGGGGTCAGCCATCGCTGCAGAGGTACCTAAGCAAAGTAAAAGCGCAAGAGTCGATTTTTTCATTTTTATTTGATGTGCCGGAAGGGAAACGAGGGGAAATTATGCGATTCACATCAATAAATTGGCTAGCGGCTTTACAGGATAGACATTGAAACTGAGAGGCAGCTCAAGATTAGCCCTACGAACCCTCCTTCAGGGGGAAGCAGAGAGTGGCTGCGCCTACCAAACAAATAAAATCAATACGTTATGATAAGCATGCTCATTAATTGAGGCGCAGCCGTCATCCGGCATTAGTGACTTTTACGCAACAGGTATTGATACGGCAGCGATTCGGTCTGCTCGGCAATCAACTCATGTTCCATAAAACGGCAAAAACCGGGGATATCGCGCGTAGTCGCGGGGTCGTCGGCAATAATCAGCAGCGTTTCGCCCACCGGCATCGTACGCACGGTTTTGCGCACCATCATTACCGGCTCCGGGCAACGGAGTCCCTGCGCGTCTAAAGTGTGGTCGGGGCTGGAGAACAAATCGGTCATTATCATCTCATCATTTAAAAAAACGGCATTAGTTTACGCCGACCCTCTCGCAACGCAACAAGGTTAACGATTGCGTGAAAAACAACCATTGCAATGCAATGGGAAAGCAGTATCATTCCGCCCCTGCAATTGGTTTGCAGATTATTGGGTTCCCTCACCCCAACCACTAAAAAGGTACAATATGACTCCCTTTACCTCCACGCAGCGCCGTCATGCGCTGGTTTGGCTATCGTTATTTCACCTGTTGGTGATCACCTCCAGTAACTATCTGGTGCAGCTGCCGGTGTCCGTTTTCGGATTCCACACCACCTGGGGTGCGTTTAGCTTTCCGTTTATTTTCCTGGCAACCGACCTCACCGTGCGGATCTTTGGCGCACCGCTGGCTCGTCGCATCGTCTTCGCGGTGATGATCCCGGCGCTGATGATTTCCTACGTCATATCCTCTCTGTTTTACATGGGAGAATGGCAGGGCTTCGCTGCGCTGGCGCACTTCAACCTGTTTGTCGCCCGTATCGCCGCCGCAAGCTTTATGGCCTACGCCTTAGGGCAGATTCTCGACGTCCACGTCTTTAACCGTCTGCGTCAAAGCAAACACTGGTGGCTGGCGCCTACGGCTTCCACGATGTTCGGTAATATCAGCGATACGCTGGCGTTCTTCTTCATCGCCTTCTGGCGCAGCACCGATCCCTTTATGGCGGCCCATTGGGTGGAAATCGCCCTCGTGGACTACACCTTTAAAGTGCTGATCAGCATTGTTTTCTTCCTGCCGATGTATGGCGTATTGTTGAATATGCTGATGAAAAGGCTGGCAGATAAATCCGATTTATCCGCAGCACAGCCCGGCTAAGAGTTCATGACATTGGTTGTGATAAGATAGCGGAATGAGCCGTTAGTGGCTGTTTATCGAAAGGAAGAAGTCAATGCGCAAATTGGTGAAATATGTTGGTATTGGCCTGCTGGTTGTGGGTCTTGCTGCCTGTGACAACAGCGATACCAGCACCCCTGCACAGGGTTCGGCTGCCGCAAGTGACGCCGCCGGTCAGGCTATCAGCCTGTTAGACGGTAAACTCAGCTTCACGCTACCGGCCGGGATGACCGACCAGAGCGGTAAGCTCGGCACCCAAAGCAACAACATGCACGTTTATTCTGATGCCACCGGCCAGAAAGCGATCATCGTTATCGTCGGCGACGGCACCAATGAAGATCTGGCCGTGCTGACCAATCGTCTGGAAGAACAACAGCGCAGTCGTGATCCACAGCTGCAGGTTGTCACCAACAAATCTATCGACGTGAAGGGCCATACCCTGCAACAGCTCGATAGCATCATTTCTGCCAAAGGGCAGACCGCTTACTCTTCCGTGGTGCTGGGTAAAGTTGACAATAAACTGCTGACCCTGCAGGTTACGCTGCCAGCGGATAACCAGCAGCAGGCGCAGGCCGATGCGGAAAAAATCATTAATACCCTGGTCATCAACTAAGTTTGCCTGATGACCCAACGGCCTCTCGCGTGATTACGCCTGAGGCCGTTTTTTTAGCTGCCATCCCAGCAGCAGAGCCAACGTGACCAGCCCTGCCGCCGCAATATAGATAGTCGACACGCCCATCCACGCCATCATCAGCCCAGCCAGCGGCCCGGTTATCCCCAACGACAGATCCATAAACACGGTATAAGTTGCCAGCGCCGCGCCCTGATTTTGCTGCGGCACCGCTTTGACGGCAACGACGCCCAACGCCGGAAAGACCAGCGAAAAGCCCGCGCCCGCCAGGAAGGTGCCCACTTTTGCCATCAGCGGCGTCGCCGCGACACCCACCAGCAGCAGGCCCAGAACCTCAACGGCAAAACAGATCATCGCCACGTTCAAACCACCCAGACGATTGATACCGTTGGGGAACAGCAGCCGCGTACCGACGAAGGCACAGCTAAACAGCGTGAGCGCGAAAGCAGCGCCATCCCACCCTTTAGCGTCGTAGAACAACGTGATAAAGGTGGCGATCACGCCAAACCCGGCCGATGCCAGGGCCTGCGCCATACCATAGGGCCAGACGCGGCCCAATACGGCGCGAAACGACATCGGTTTGCCTTTGGCGGCTTTCACCTCCGCACGTGGGAGAGCCGCCAGAATAGCCACCGCGGCCACCGCCATGATCGCCAGCGCCAGCCCTTGCAGACCGATATAGCGATAGCAAAGTACGCCCAGCGGCGCGCCCATCGCCATCGCACCGTAGGTGACGATACCGTTCCAGGAAATAACCCTGCCAATATGGGGAGCACCGACCACGCCAACGCCCCACAGGGTGGAGCCGGTTCCCGCAAAACTTTGGCCAATACCGAGGATCACGCGGCCAATGCACAGCAGCACAAGGCTCACCAGCGGCCAGCCGCTACCCAGTGACGCCAGCAGATAACCAACCCCGCTGAGGAAGCAGCCGCATAAGCCAAAGACGACGATTTTTTTCGGCCCGAGCTGGTCGGCGTAGCGTCCAGCGTGAGGGCGACTGAGCAGCGTGGCGAAATACTGTAGGCTAATCACCAGCCCCGCCCAAAAGGCGCTAAAGCCCATGACATCATGGACATAGCCTGGCAGCACCGCTAGCGGCAGGCCAATCGTGAGGTAGCTGGCGAAGTTAAAGATAACGACGGAGACAATACGCAAATTGAGGCGCAGACCGCTAAGCTGCACCTCTGCGTCGGCCGCTGGCATAGATAATCCCTTAAAGCGCGACAAAACGGCATTATTGCATATTTTGTCGCCGGGGCGAGTCGCGTCAGGAAGTGCGCGCTGATTTATTGGGCCAGAAAATGGTAATCACCCCGCCCACAATCAGCACCACGCCCAGCAGCCCGCGCCAGGAGAACGGCTCATGCCAGCCGGGTAGCCAAATCGCCGCCAGCCACACCACCATATAGCTCAAACTCAGTAACGCATACGCCTTCGCCAGCGGCAGGCGCTTCAACGCGAAGAACCAGCAGGCCATCGACGCTACATAGCCCAGCAGCCCCAACAGCAGCGCCAGCGTTCCGTCACCGAAGTGCAGCAGATGCAGCCCCAGAACCCACGGTTGCTCCGCTGACGGCAGCGTGGTCATGGCCGTACGCAGCGTCAACTGCGCAGCGCTCACCAGCGCAACGCTCATTAATGCCCATAACAGACCCATCAGACGCTGCTCCCCAATAGCATGATGCCCATAATAATCAGCGCCACACCCGCCCAGTGACGACGGCTTACCGGTTCATGCCAAATGATTCGCGCGGCCAGCGTCACCCAAACAAAGTTCAGGCTGAGCATTGGATAGGCCACGCTGACCGGGATCTGCTGCAATACCAGCAGCCACAACAGCATTCCCAGCCCGAGCAGCGCCAGCGCTAGCCCAAGCCAGGTAAGCAAGTGGCGTCCGCGTCGCCCTTGTGGGGCGGGACGAGTCGCTTGTTTTTGGCACAGCTGCCCGGCGCAGCTCAATAGGCTGGCGAGCAGCAAGCAGGCCCAGACAATCATTGCGGACGATACTGAATAAAGACAGTTCGGCCCATCACATACACCTCATCCGGTTTTGGCAGCGGTAGATCCGCCAGTTGTACGTTGCGCGACAGTAGCAGCACCAATGAGATTGGGCCTTCCTGACGGTGTGCCGCCAGCCACTGCGGGAAATCATCGCTTGAGAGATAGCGGTCTTTGGCGTCAGGATATGAAAGGCCATATTTCAGTTCCCCCTGCTGACCATACAGCATCACATCGCTGCGCTTAAGCTCCCACGCCAGCCCTGCGGCCACCCCGACGCTGTTGCTCAGCACGTAGCGGCTCGGTGCCAGCGACTCGCTCACGATGTCGACCAGGAACTGCGGCTGCTTGCTGTCGGTTACGCGGTCGGGAATCGCAAAGCCTACCAGCAGCGCGAGTCCCAGCGGGCAGAGCGCAGCCAGCGTCCAGCGCTGGGTTCCGGGTTTTATCGACAACCAACCCATCAGTGCCCAGATAAAGAACGCCACCGCCGCCAGCACGCATTTATACAACTCGATTTGCATCCACACCGGGTGCTTCATCGGCCCCCACGGCGAAACAACCGCCACGGCTATCAGGCCCACAACGCCGAAGACGATGTTGATAATACCGTTAACCCGCAGCGCTTTGGTGCTGGTTTTTGCCGCCTCCACCGCATAGCGCGCCATCAGCATTGCCAGCGGCGCAAAGCACGGCAGAATGTAGGTTGGCAGCTTGCCTTTGGCGATACTAAAGAACAGGAACGGCATGACAACCCAGCCCAACAGATACCACGCCCCGCCCTGTCCTTCACGCTCGCGCCAGCCGCGTTTGAGCGCTCCCGGCAGTAACGCCAGCCACGGTAAGCTTCCGGCGATCAGGAACGGGATGTAGTACCAGAACGGCGCTTTGTGTTGGGCATCGCTCTGGGCGAAACGCTGAATATGCTCCACCCAGAAGAAATAGCGCCAGAAATCACCTTCACGTTCAGCAATCGCCAGCCCCCACGGCAATACCGTCAGTACGCAAACCAGCACTGACAGCCAGCCCCAAATCAGCACTTCCCGCCAGCGTTTTTGGGCAATCACCCACGGCAGCACGCCAATCACCGGCACCGCCAGCGCGAGGAAACCTTTGGTCATCACCCCCATCCCGCAGGCAACGCCGAGCAGCACGTAGCCCCAGAATCGCTGACCGGTTGTTTCAGCCGACGCTGCCAGCCAAAAGCTGGCCATCGCCATGGTCATCCACAGGGTGATCATCGGGTCGAGAACCGCGTAGGTGCCTATCCCGTAAACCAGGAACGCGGTTAAAAAAATCACGCCGGAGAGCAGCGCTACCTTGCGGTCACGCCAGATTTTCCACGCCAGCCAGACCACCAGCAGCGCGGAAACGGTAATGGAGAACACCACGCCAAAGCGGACAGCAAAGTTGTTGTGGCCAAACAGCCACTGGCCGATGCTGTTAATCCAGTAACCGGCAATCGGCTTTTCAAAATAGCGTAACCCCAGGAAATGAGGGACAACCCAATCGCCGGTTGCCAACATTTCACGGCTTATCTCCGCATAGCGGGTTTCATCCGGCTGCCACAGCAGCCGGAAGTTGAGTGGAACCAGGTAATACAGCACGAACAATGCAACTAACGAAATTCCGTAGCGAAGGGATTTCATACATCGGGGCTCAAAAGTTGTTGGCAACCAAGCCAGCCTTCACGACCGGCAATCTCTCCACGCACCACTTTCCCAACCGGCAGTTGACTAAAGTCATCCGGCAGAAGCTGGCTCAATGGGCAAAAATGAATTTCCTGCTGGGCGGCCAGAGTCAACAAATGGTCGAATTGCTCGGCACAAACGCCGCCTTCAACCTCCGCATGAATGGTATAAACCGGCGTGCCGCTATCGAGACGAATTTTCTCCAACAGCCAGCGGTTAAAACCTTCGGCGCTGACAACGGTGCCCACCGCTTCATCCCAGGTCGGCAGCGTCACGGGGATTTGCACCGTGGCAAGTTCACCGTTGCTCAACTGCGGGCGAAACGGCTGCGTGCCGCGACAGTCGCTGTTGTAGTGAAAATCAAACGACTCTTTGGCCTTCACCACCCGCTGATCGGCGCGCCAGCCGGCTACCGCCGAACAGGAAACCGGACGCCCGAGAATAGACTCCAGTTCACGCAGACCGCGACCAATTTCCTCCACCAGCGGCTGCTCTTTCCACACGCCGCTCCATTGCTGCCAGCGGTGGTGATCCCAGGCATGCAGTCCGACTTCATGTACCTGCGCCACGTTGCGGATAATCTCAGCGTTAGCCGTGCCAATACGACGGCCAGGCCAGGCGGTACCCGCCAGCAGAATATCCCAGCCATACAGCGATGCCGCGCGCGAGCGCAGCATCTTCCACAAGAACTTCGGTTTTACCAGGCGCCATAAATGGCGCCCCATATTATCCGGCCCGACGCTGAAGAAAAAACTGGCCTGGACGCGGTGCTTTTTTAGCACCGACATCAGCCGGGGAACCCCTTCACGCGTACCGCGAAAGGTATCCACATCAACGCGCAAACCTACTTTTTTCATGATGGTTTTTCGTCCGTCAGTTCCACCGTACGCAGGAAGAAGTCCAGCGTCTCTTCTACCGTCTGCTGCATCTCAACGGTTGGCTGCCAGTCGAGACAGCGTTTCGCGTTGCGGATGCTCGGCTTACGGTGTTCAACGTCCTGATAACCCTTACCATAATAGTCGCTGCTTTCCACTTCACGGAAACCGGCAAACGGTGGGAAGCGGTCACGCAGAGGGTGGCGCTCGAAGCAATCCAGCAGCATTTCCGCCAGCTCTTTGATGCTCGCTTCGTTTTCCGGATTACCAATGTTGATGATCTGCCCATCGCAGCGGCCATCTTTGTTTTCGATAACGCGGAACAACGCTTCGATACCGTCGCTGATGTCGGTGAAGCAACGCTTCTGCTTACCGCCTTCAATCAGCTTAATCGGCGAGCCTTCGACCAGGTTAAGAATCAACTGGGTGATGGCGCGTGAGCTACCGATACGCGCGGCGTTCAGGTTATCAAGACGTGGCCCCATCCAGTTAAACGGACGGAACAGCGTAAACTTGAGGCCGGTTTTATCGCCATAGGCCCAGATCACGCGATCCAACAGCTGTTTGGAAACCGAGTAGATCCAGCGCTGCTTGTTGATAGGCCCCACCACCAGGTTCGAGGTATCTTCATCGAAGTTGGCGTCGGTACACATGCCGTACACTTCAGAAGTCGACGGGAAGATGATGCGTTTGTTGTACTTCACGCAGTCGCGAATAATCTTCAGGTTCTCTTCGAAGTCCAGCTCGAACACGCGCAGCGGGTTGCGGGTGTATTCAATTGGCGTGGCAATCGCCACCAGCGGCAGCACCACGTCGCATTTCTTAATGTGATATTCAATCCACTCGGAGTGAATGCTGATATCGCCTTCCACAAAGTGGAAGCGCGGGCAGTCGAGGAAGCGGCTGATGGCGTCGGAGCCAATATCCAGACCGTAGATTTCGTAGTTATCATCCTGCAACAGGCGCTCGGTCAGGTGATTACCGATAAAGCCGTTGACCCCCAGAATCAGCACGCGGGTACGGCGTTTAACCGCGGTAAACGGACGGCTGGAGAGCAGCGCACCGGCGACCAGGCCCAGCGCCGGTGCCAGCTGTGCACCCTGCATGTACACGCCGTTGGCGCTCTGACCGGTGACGATTTCCAGCGCGCCTTCACCACAGGCGACAACCAGCGGCGCAACGGAAAGTACGGTGCCCGGTTTCGCCGCAGGCAAGTCGGTGCGTACGCGAGATTTCCAGACGATAAACTTACTGGTGCCCACGAAACCAAACGCGCCCGGCCACGGGTCGCTCACCGCGCGAACCAGGTTGTGCAGCGTCTGCGCCGGTTTTTCCCACTCCAGACGACCATCTTCCGGAGTACGGCGGCCCACATAGGTGGCCTGAGAATCATCCTGCGCGCGCTCCTGTGCCTGACCGCTGCGGATTTTCGGCAGCGCATCGCCCAGCAGCATCTGGGAGGCAGAACAGAGTTTACGATGCAGCGACAGCGCCACATCAGAGTCAGCAATCGCCACGGACTGCTGGGCAACGATATCGCCCGCGTCGGCGCGCGAAGTCATGCGATGCAGAGTCACGCCGGTTTCATTCTCACCGTTGACCAGTACCCAGTTCAGCGGCGCACGGCCACGGTATTTCGGCAGCAGCGAACCGTGCAGGTTGAATGCGCCTTTCGGGGCCAGCTTGAGGATCTCGTCGCTCAGCAGATTTCGGTAGTAGAAAGAGAAAATGACTTCTGGAGACATCGCACGAATGCGGTCAACCCACAGCGGGTGGTTAACATCTTCAGGGGCATAGACAGTAATTCCTTGTTCAGCCGCCAGACGGGCAACGGAACCGAAGAAATTATTTTCACCGGCGTTATCCGGGTGAGTGAAGATCGCCTCGATGTCGTATCCGGCGTCCAGCAGTGCCTGAATACCGGTGCAACCCATGTCGTGATAGGCAAATACAACAGCTTTCATTAACGATTTTCCTCTTCAGACACCAGGCTTTCCTGGCGTACAACACGTTGAATAAAGTAGCGGGGACGGGCGCGCACATCGTTGTAGATACGGCCGATATATTCCCCAAGTAGCCCCATACCAATGAACTGGGCACCGATAAACATGAACAGAATGGCAAAGAGCATGAACACGCCGTCGCCCGCCCATTCCGCGCCGAGTACCAGACGCAGTACCACCAGCAGGATGGAGAAGGCAAAACCGAGGGCGGCGATAATGCTGCCGACCACGCTCAACAGACGCAGCGGCGTGGTGGTCAAACAGGTCACCAGGTCGTACATCAGGTTAATCAGGCGCATAAAGCTGTATTTCGAGTCGCCGAACTCACGCTCGGCGTGGTGCACCGGGATCTCCACGGCGCGACGGGCAAAGGTATTTGCCAGAATAGGAATAAAAGTGCTGCGTTCGTGGCAGTTGAGCATCGCGTCGATAATGTGGCGACGATAGGCGCGCAGCATGCAGCCGTAATCACCCATCGCTTTACCGGTAGTACGCTGGATCAGGCGGTTAATCATCTTCGACGCGGTTTTACGGAACACACTGTCCTGGCGGTTTTGCCGTACGGTACCGACCACGTCATAACCTTCGTTGGCTTTCTCTACCAGACGCGGGATCTCTTCCGGCGGGTTTTGCAGGTCAGCATCAAGGGTAATAATCAGATCGCCCGTCACGTGGCTGAACCCGGCCATAATCGCCGAGTGCTGACCATAGTTACGGTTGAGCAGCACCGCCACCACGTGGCTGTCAGGGGCTTCGGCGGCGGCAACCAGCATCTGCGCCGAGTCGTCAACGCTGCCATCATCCACTAGCAGGATTTCATATTCGCAATCCAACAGGGCACAGGCTTCGTCGGTGCGGCGAATCAGCTCCGGCAGGCTCTCCTGCTCGTTGTACACCGGGATCACCACGGAAACTTTTTTAACTTTCGGGTATTCAAACATATCAACGTCCTACGAGCTGATGGAGCGCCGTAATCACGCGAGTGGCGTCGTCATCGGTCATATCCGGGAAAAGAGGGATCGAGCAGATACGCGCGCTGTTCCATTCGGTATTCGGCAGCGACAGGTCAGGAAAACGCTCGCGGTAATATTTTTGCGTGTGTGCTGCGCGGAAATGCAGCCCGGTGCCGATGCCTTTGGCCTTCAGTTGTTCCATCAACGCATCGCGGCTAATACCGCAGCGCTGCTCATCAACGCGGATAATGAAAAGATGCCAGGCGTGCAGATGCGACCAGGCCGGAACGGCCAGCGGCTGGAAAGGCGTGTCGGCCAACTCTTTGGTATAGCGCGTTGCTATCTCGCTACGGCGCTGATTGGCCTGACCGAGTTTCCCCAGTTGCACCAATGCCAGCGCGGCGTTGATATCCGCCAGGTTGTACTTAAAGCCCGGGCTGATAACTTCCGCCTGCGGGGCGCGGCCAAGAGTCTGGCGGTCATAGGCATCCACGCCCAGGCCGTGGAACTTCAGGCTACGAATACGGTTCGCCAGTTGTTCATCGTCGGTGACAATCAACCCACCTTCAGCACAGGTCATATTCTTGATAGCGTGGAACGAGAAAATCGCCGTCCCCTGCCAGCCAACGTGACGATTTTTGTAGTAGGTGCCAGCGGCGTGCGCGGCATCTTCAATCAACGGAATACCGCGGCGGTCGGCAACGGCACGAATGCCATCGATATCAGCAGGTGCGCCGGCATAATGCACCGGGATAATCGCCTTCGTGCGCGGGGTGATCGCCGCTTCAACGGCTTCCGGGGTGATCATCAGGTTGTCAGGATCGACGTCGATCATCACCGGCGTCGCCCCCAGCAGGACGATCATATTGAGGGTGGAAACCCAGGTTTGGGATGGGGTAATCACTTCATCGCCGGGGCCAATGCCCATCGCCATCAGCGTTACGTGCATCCCACCGGTAGCGGAGCTGACGGCGATAGAAAAACGGTTCCCCGTTAAGGCGCAGAACGCCTCTTCCAGCGCCTGGTTTTTTGGCCCGGTGGTGATCCAACCGGATTGCAGCACCTCTTTGAGCGCCGCGAACTCCGCCTCGCCCATGGAGGGGCGGGAAAACGGCAGAAAATCACTCATGAATGTTCCTTACCCTATTACCTAAAATGAGCACGCCTGAACAGTGAATAAAACCCAACGACAGTTGTTTTGTTAAAATCAGGAATGAATAGACATGATATTTAAACCGGCAACATTCGATTGCGGTAAAAGTAACAGTGTTATCTTAGGATAAGATTAAGAAATGTGGGCGGGTTGAGACAATAAATGAGAAATAAACGAAATTAATTGTTTATCAATTGATTACGGAAGTTTAATGATGAAAATAAAGCGCCCAGCTTACATGCTAACTGAGCGCGAAATCACATTATTCAACGCTATCTAAACGAGAATTTTATTTAGTGACTAAATTAACCTTCGTTGCATATTAGTGTAATAAATAATGCATATAGCTGAACTTAACAATTAACGTAAATTAGCAGGAAAATCTTTTGGTAATTCACTCGCCGCGCAGTTAATTACGCTATCGTTATTGGCACCACAGTCGCGAACAAAGGTGATTGTGGCAAATTCATCAATCACTTCCGTTGGATAAGCGGGCCCCGCATCACGATAGGCGTTCATCAGCGGGATGTGGTCATTCTGGAAGCACACCGTTTTTTCTGGATTATTCATCACCCAGCGCGGGAAGAAGATCGTGCCGTGGAACAGTTTATCGCCCAGATTCACAATCAGGCTAACGTCGGTACCGGTCGGCTCAGTCCAGGAAATTTTGTAGATGCTTTCGCCAACTCGCACGATGTACGCCTGCTGATCTTTCACCCACCGATTCGCCACAATACCGCTGTGAATACGGTAATCCAGAGTACTGCCGTTTTTAACGTAAATTTCGTAGTTCCAGCCATTATCGTAGGTATAGACCAGATGTTTGCCAACGAAACCGCTCAAATCATGTTTATCAAAGTTGCTCATAATGAAATCTCCTTGTGTCGATGCAGAGATCTTATTGCTTTAAAAAGCGAATGAATAACGCTATGTTTTAATAAAATTCATCTAATTATTAAATCAATTATGCATAGGACGACGCTGGAACAATGGGCTTTACTGGAGAACGTGGTCGAGCTAGGTAGCTTTGCTAAAGCCGCAGAGCATACCAACCGTAGCCAGTCGTCGGTGAGCTACAACCTGGCGCTGTTACAGGAGCGACTGGGAGTGGCGCTGTTGGTCGCAGAAGGTCGGCGGGCGGTATTAACACCAGCGGGCGAACTGCTGCTGGGTCAGGTAAAACCGCTGCTGAAAGCCTTTACTCGGGTTGAAAGCCGCGCCGCCACGCTGCGCGAGGGGATGCGTACCCGGCTGGATCTGGTGGTCGACAGCATCTTCCCTCGCCAGCGGCTGTTCGCCATACTGCGTCAGTTTCAGCAGCGCTACCCGCAAACCCAGATACGCCTGACGGAAGTGCTGGAGAACGCCAACGATAATGACGTCGCGCAGAGCGAGGCGGATGTGATGGTGTTGACGCGTCGTCAGGACATCACCGGACGCGGCGAATGGCTAATGAATATCGATTTTGTCGCCGTGGCCCATCGCGCCCACCCTTTATTTAGTCATCCAGGGCCGCTCAACGATGAGCTTCTGCGCGCCTGGCCGCTGATCCGCATTGCTGAGAGCGACCATGACCGTCAGGCGGGTCGTGATGCATGGACCTTCTCCACCATTGATGCCGCAATCGATGCGGTGATGTATCAGGTAGGTTACGGCTGGCTGCCAGAGGAGAGAATTGCGCAGGAGCTAGCCCAAGGGACGTTAAAACTTTTGCCGCTGAGCCACGGCGTCAGGCGCGCCACGCCGCTGCATCTGATCGTCAAACAGGATTTGGCCCCGCTCGACGAACAGGTCGAAATGCTGCTGGCGCTGTTTAGCCAGCAGGAGAGATAAGGCGGTTATTCAGCCAGCGCCTGCGCGCAGGCCCAGGCGCTCGACCACGCCCACTGGAAGTTGTAGCCGCCCAGCCAGCCGGTCACGTCCATCACTTCGCCAATAAAATACAGGCCCGGTGCTTTCTTCGCTTCCATGGTGCGCGAGGAAAGCTCGTTGGTATCGACACCACCGAGGGTCACTTCCGCCGTGCGGTAGCCTTCGGTGCCGTTGGGCTGCACGCGCCAGTTTGTCAGCGTCTCTACCAGCGTTTGCTGCTCACGAACGTTGAGCTGTTTTAGCGTCACGTCGGGGATCTGACCAAGCTGTTGCAGGCATTCCACCAAACGTTTTGGCAGCTGCATCGCCAGGGTATTCTTCAGACTCTGGTTAGGGTGTTCAGTCCGCTGCGTATCGAGGAAGTCTGCGAGATCAACATCTGGCAGCAGGTTAATGCTGACAAACTCGCCCGCCTGCCAATAGCTGGAGATTTGCAGGACTGCCGGACCAGAAAGCCCGCGGTGAGTGAAAAGCAGACTTTCACGGAATAGCGTGCCGTCCTGAGCGGTAATCGTCGACGGTACAGAGACGCCCGACAGCACCTGGAATTGTTCCAGCATCGGTTTGTGCAGCGTAAATGGTACCAGCCCTGCGCGGGTTGGCAGCACCTTCAGACCAAACTGCTCTGCAATTTTATAACCGAATGGCGAAGCACCCAGACCCGGCATCGACAGGCCGCCGCTGGCGATAACCAGTTTATCTGCCGCCACCGCGTCGCCGTTAAGCTGCAGGGTATAGCCCGTTTCATCCTGAGTGACGCTAAGAATTTCGCTGCGCAGGCGGGTGGTCACGTTGCCTTTTTCACACTCGGCGACCAGCATTGCGACAATCTGCTCGGCAGAGTCATCGCAGAACAATTGCCCCAGCGTCTTTTCATGCCAGGCAATGTCGTGCTTACCGACCATGTCGATAAAGTCCCACTGGGTGTAACGCGCAAGCGCAGATTTGCAAAAATGCGGGTTTTGGCTGAGATAGGCCGCGGGTTCGACATAAAGGTTAGTGAAATTGCAACGACCACCGCCGGACATAAGGATTTTACGCCCAGGTTTTTTACCGTTATCCAGCAGCAAAACGCGACGCCCCGCCTGCCCGGCCATGGCTGCACAAAACATTCCTGCCGCTCCGGCACCCACTACAATGGCATCAAACCTTTCCACGCACTATCCTCAACATAGGTATTGTCGGGAAGTGTAAATTTTTCATGGATGTCATACCAGTGAAATATCCACAAACCCGACTTATCTGATTGATACAATAGAAATAATTATTTGCATTCACTGACAAGGCGCAGATAATTATCAAAAAAAATAGAGATTTCACTTTGCCCGCGCTGCCAAAGTCCCTGATAATGCCGCGCGTTCATGACCTCAAAATGGCGTAACGTCCTATGTTACATTTGTTCGCTGGCCTGGATTTACATACCGGGCTGTTGTTAGTTTTGGCACTTGTGTTTGTTCTTTTCTATGAAGCCATTAACGGCTTCCATGATACGGCTAACGCGGTTGCCACCGTGATTTATACTCGTGCCATGCGCTCGCAGCTTGCGGTTGCAATGGCAGCAATCTTTAACTTCCTCGGCGTTCTGTTGGGCGGTCTGAGTGTAGCCTATGCGATTGTGCATATGTTGCCGACGGATCTTCTGCTCAATATGGGCTCCGCGCACGGCCTCGCCATGGTCTTTTCCATGCTGCTGGCTGCTATCATCTGGAACCTCGGCACCTGGTACTTCGGTCTGCCTGCGTCCAGTTCCCACACGCTGATTGGCGCTATCATCGGTATTGGTTTAACCAATGCGCTGATGACCGGCACGTCAGTGGTTGATGCCCTCAACATCCCGAAAGTGATTAACATTTTCGCGTCGTTGATCATCTCGCCAATTGTGGGTCTGGTCGTCGCTGGCGGTCTGATTTTCCTGCTGCGCCGTTACTGGAGCGGTACCAAAAAACGCGCCCGTATCCACCTGACTCCTGCTGAACGTGAAAAGAAAGACGGTAAGAAAAAGCCGCCATTCTGGACGCGTATTGCTCTGATCCTGTCTGCGATTGGCGTGGCATTCTCCCACGGTGCCAACGACGGTCAGAAAGGCATTGGTCTGGTGATGTTGGTGCTGATTGGCGTTGCCCCGGCTGGTTTCGTGGTCAATATGAATGCTTCCGGTTACGAAATTACCCGTACCCGTGATGCAGTCAACAACGTTGAAACCTTCTTCCAACAGCGCCCTGAGCTGCTGCAGAAAGTGGCCGACAACGCTGAGAAATTGACGCCGGAAGCCATGGCTGCGGTGGAATTCCACTGTCATCCAGCGAATACCATCAACGCGCTTGACCGCACCAAAGCGATGCTGACCAACATCGAAAGCTACGATAAGCTCTCCGTTGAACAGCGTGGCCAGCTGCGCCGCATTATGCTTTGCATCTCTGATACCACCGATAAAGTGGCGAAGATGCCGGAAGTGAATGCCGACGACCAGCGTCTGCTGAAAAAGCTGAAAACCGACATGCTGAGCACCATTGAGTACGCTCCGGTGTGGATTATCATGGCCGTCGCGCTGGCATTAGGCATCGGTACGATGATCGGCTGGCGTCGCGTGGCAACCACTATCGGTGAGAAGATCGGTAAGAAAGGGATGACCTACGCACAGGGTATGGCGGCGCAGATGACCTCTGCTGTCTCCATCGGTCTGGCAAGCTATACCGGGATGCCGGTATCAACAACCCACGTACTGTCGTCCTCCGTGGCGGGTACCATGGTGGTTGACGGCGGTGGTCTGCAAAGAAAAACCGTGACCAACATCCTGATGGCCTGGGTATTCACCTTACCGGCATCAATTCTGCTGTCTGGTGTGCTGTACTGGCTGTCTCTGAAGCTTATCTAAGCGTCAGAAACAAAGAGAAACGGGTCAGGAAACTGGCCCGTTTTTTTTTGCTTAGTGCCAAATCATCAGGCCAATCAAGCTAATCACCACCAGCCCACACAGGGAACTGGTCAAAATGAACTGCCGACGCACCCGTTCGCAGCGACGGATAAACTCGTCGTCGTGATGATCGCGGTAGCGCTGTCCGTAAATGTACCAGACCAGGCGCACCTGCTTGCCAGGCTGGCCGTGGGAGGTAAAGAAACCACCGCCATCAACGTACTGATAGAGCAAGGGATCGCAACCACGTAGTACAACCAATAACGCACGCAATGATGAAAAGTAACGTGCCATATTTACAACACAAACGATACACAGGGCCCAAAACAGCGCAATCGTGCTGATCATAACGCCTCCCCGGCGACCAGTCCCCGAAGACATCTCCAGGAACATACCGCTTCCCCATATCCAACCATCGGCTCAGTATAAGAGTGAGATACCGATCACGTTTAAATATTCGATCGGCTCATTTAATAGTGTAGGAGATCCGTTAAATTTTTTACCACAAGGTTAATCGTTATCAATACGTAGAATAGAAAAATTTGTTTAACTAATTGGTGAACCGGATGCATTGACGGCGCCTGAAGGCCAAGATAAGGTAGAAATATCTACTACAATTAGGTCTTTAATGGCTACCCCGCGCATGTTGCACGCAGGACGCGGGCAAGGGACAGCGTATGGGCTGTCTGGTCCAACAGTCATCGACAACTTTATGGAAGGAGTAACACCATGGCTTACAAACACATTCTCATTGCCGTCGACCTTTCACCAGAAAGCAAAGTGCTGGTCGAGAAAGCGGTATCTATGGCTCGCCCTTACAATGCCAAAGTCTCTCTGATTCACGTTGATGTGAACTATTCAGACCTGTACACCGGTCTTATCGACGTTAATCTGGGCGATATGCAAAAACGTATCTCGGAAGAAACTCACCACGCATTGAGCGAGCTGTCCACTGGCGCTGGCTATCCAATCACCGAAACCCTGAGCGGCAGCGGCGACCTGGGTCAGGTACTGGTTGATGCCATTAAGAAATACGATATGGATCTGGTTGTTTGCGGTCATCACCAGGATTTCTGGAGCAAACTGATGTCGTCAGCACGTCAGCTGATCAACACCGTCCACGTCGATATGCTGATTGTTCCGCTGCGCGACGACGAAGAAGAATAATACGCTTCGTACATGATGCTAACGCCCGCTTTTGCGGGCGTTTTTATTTCTCACCCTTGCTTGCGTCCGGCAATCCATTCCTGTACTTCCACCACGAAGGTGTCCGGTGCTTTACGGTACATTTTGCGCGCCAGATCGAGAATCGTATGCTGACCCAACGCCTCTTCCATACGCTGCTGCGCCATATCCATCACTGAACGCACGCCGCAAATGCCTTCACAGGCCCACTCCGGCGGCTGCTCATCAAAAACGGCTAAGCGCTGACGAATTTCACGACACTCAAAAATACGCTTATCGCCGTCAATCGCATTGGCCACATCAAGTACCGTAATATGCTCGGCAGGTTTCGCCAGTTGGAAGCCGCCGCCCTTGCCCTCAATGCTGCGCACCAGCCCGGCCTTTGACAAACGAGTAAATATTTTAGCCAGATAGTCGTAGGGCACGCTTTGCAGCTCGGCGATTTCACGCACGCTCATATCGCGGGCATCACCTTTGCTGTCCACCATACACATCAAGCTATGAATGCCGTACTCAACCCCAGAACTGTAGAATGCCATACTCTTATCTCAGCTAAAATCAATCTGAGTTAATTGTATCTTTTTCGGCTTAAAGATTCCAGATGGTCAACATTACGCCCGAAAAAATAAAAATATTATTAGTTAAATATCAATAATATAACCACATAAAACTCGGCTAATTTGTTATTAAATGTGGATCCGCATTGCAATTCTTAACTACGACAAATAAAATCCGAGTAAATAATTCGTAGTCACCAGTGAGAAAAACCCAATGCGTAAACAAATTCTGATCGTCGGCGCTGGCTTTGCCGGTATGTGGGCAGCTCTGAGCGCCGCGCGTCTGACGGAGCTAAATAAGCAATCTATTGATATTACGGTGATTGCGCCACAGCCCGAGCTGCGCGTGCGTCCACGTTTCTATGAAAGCGCCGTCCAGACGCTGGTTGCCCCGCTGCAGCCGCTGTTCGATGTCACCGGCGTTAACTTCCTGCGCGGCACCGTCGAGCAAATTCTTCCCGCCTCCAAAGAGGTGAGCTGGAAAGATGACAACGGTGAAGTCCGCCTGCATCGCTACGACCGCCTGGTTCTGGCCAGCGGCAGCCACGTCAACCGCGGTATGGTTGCGGGAGCCGCAGAGCACGCCTTCGATCTCGACCAGTTGGAAAGCGCCAGCGTACTGGAGCAACACCTGCAGGATCTGGCCCAGCAACCGGAAAGCGAAGCACGCAACACCGTCGTCGTCTGCGGCGGCGGCTTCACCGGGATTGAAATGGCGCTGGAGCTTCCGGGCCGTCTACATGAAATCCTGGGTGCCGATGCTAAGACCAGAGTTGTCGTAGTTGAACGCGGCACCCAGCCGGGTGGTCGCTGGAGCAAAGAGCTGCGCGACGTGATTATCGAAGCCTCTGCCGAGCTGGGCGTCGAGTGGCTGGTGAATGCGGAAGTCGAAAGCGTTGACGCTTCCGGCGTGACGCTAAAAGACGGTCAGGTTATCACGTCACAGACGGTTATCTGGACGGTTGGCGTTCAGGCGAGCGGCCTGACTTCGCAGATTGACGCGCCGCGCGACCGCCAGGGGCGTCTGCACGTGGACAGCAATCTTCAGGTGCTGGGCCATGACGATATCTTTGCCACCGGCGACGTGGCCTACGCGGCCACCGATGACAAAGGCAACCATGCGCTGATGACCTGTCAGCATGCGATTTTGCTGGGTAAATTTGCCGGTAACAATGCGGCGGCGAGCCTGCTTGACGTCGAGCCTCTGCCATATCGTCAGGAGATGTATGTCACCTGTCTGGATCTGGGCGCATGGGGTGCGGTGTACTCTGAAGGCTGGGATCAGCAGGTTAAACTGACGCGCGAAGAAGCGAAAAAGCTGAAAGTGTCGATTGTTAGCGAGCTGATTTATCCGCCGAAAGCGGAAAGAAAGGCGGCGTTTGACATGGCGGATCCGTACGCACCGTTTGTTTAAGGGGTAATGGCGCTTGCTGTTGCCCTCACCCCAGCCCTCTCCCACAGGGAGAGGGAGCATAACGAATGCAGCCCACAACCCGTTCTGAACGATCCCCTCTCCCCTGTGGGGAGAGGGAGCATAACGAACCCAGCCCACAACCCGTTCTGAACGATCCCCTCTCCCCTGTGGGGAGAGGGTTAGGGTGAGGGGAAATTCACTCCGCCGTCCCGGCATAAATATCAAAGCGATGCCCTTTGGTCACCACCGCATTCGGCGTGGCTACCTCCGCCAGCGGTGGCGCATAGTCCGGGCGCTTCACCACTACCCGTTTGGTCGCAAGCAATCGCGCTGGCTCCAATAACCCATCGGCATCCAAATCCGGCCCCACCAGCGACTGAAACACGCGCATCTCTTTCTTCACCAGCGCGCTTTTCTGCTTATGCGGGAACATCGGGTCGAGATACACCACCTGCGGGCGCGGCGTGATATCGGTTAACGCCGTCAGACTGGAGGCGTGAATGAGCTGTAGGCGCTCCTGCAACCAGCCGCCGATTTCCGGGTCAGCGTAGCCGCGCGCCAGACCATCATCGAGCAGCGCCGCCACAACCGGGTTACGTTCCAGCATCCGCACGCGGCAGCCAACTGACGCCAGCACGAACGCATCACGTCCTAACCCCGCCGTGGCATCCACCACATCCGGCAAATAGTCGCCTTTGACGCCAACGGCTTTCGCCACCGCTTCACCGCGACCACCACCAAACTTACGCCGGTGCGCCATCGCGCCGCCGACAAAATCGACAAAGATGCCGCCAAGTTTTGGCTCATCGCGTTTGCGTAGTTCCAGATGTTCTGGCGTCATCACCAGCGCCATCAGATTGTCATCGTCCTGTTCCAGCCCCCAGCGGGCGGCAAGAACAGATAAGGCGCCGTCTCCGGCGCCCGTTTCATCTATTAAGCAGATCTTCACGCGAATAATCAGCCTTTAATCCCGTAATGCGCCAGCATCGCGTCGAGCTGAGGTTCACGGCCACGGAAGCGTTTGAACAGCGCCATTGGCTCTTCAGAACCGCCGCGGGTCAGAATGTTATCGAGGAACGACTGACCGGTTTCACGGTTGAAGATGCCTTCCTCTTCAAAGCGGGAGAAGGCGTCTGCCGCCAGCACGTCGGCCCACAGATAGCTGTAGTAACCCGCCGCGTAGCCACCGGCAAAGATGTGGCTGAAGGCGTGCGGGAAGCGGCCCCAGCTTGGGCCTGGTACCACGGCAACCTGCTTTTTAATCTCGGCCAGCGTCTCGAGAATTTTCGCCCCCTGCTGCGGGCTGAATTCAGCGTGCAGACGGAAGTCGAACAGGCCAAACTCCAGCTGACGCAGAATGAACAGCGCCGCCTGGTAGTTTTTCGCCGCCAGCATTTTATCCAGCAGCTCTTTCGGCAGCGGTTCACCGGTTTCATAGTGGCCGGAGATAAACGCCAGCGCTTCCGGCTCCCAGCACCAGTTTTCCATAAACTGGCTTGGCAGCTCAACGGCATCCCACGGTACCCCGCTAATGCCGGACACGCCTGCGGTTTCAATGCGGGTCAGCATATGGTGCAGACCGTGACCAAATTCGTGGAACAAGGTGATCACTTCATCGTGGGTAAACAGCGCCGGTTTGCCGCTGACCGGACGGTTGAAGTTACAGGTCAGGTAGGCGACCGGTTTTTGCAGCGTGCCATCCAGCTTGCGCATCTGCCCCACGCAGTCATCCATCCACGCCCCGCCGCGTTTGTGTTCGCGAGCGTACAGGTCAAGATAGAAGCTGCCGCGCAGTTCGTTGTGCTCATCGTACAGCTCGAAGAAGCGCACTTCCGGGCTCCAGACGTCCACGTCGGTACGCTCTTTGGCGGTGATACCGTAAATGCGTTTTACCACTTCAAACAGGCCGTTAACGGCTTTGTTTTCCGGGAAGTATGGGCGCAGCTGCTCATCGCTGATGCTGTACAGATGCTGTTTCTGTTTTTCGCTGTAGTAGGCGATATCCCACGGCTGCAGGTCATCGACGCCAAATTCAGCTTTAGCGAAGGCGCGCAGCTGGGCCAGCTCTTTTTCACCCTGCGGACGAGCGCGTTTCGCCAAGTCGGTCAGGAAGTCGAGCACCTGCTGCGGATTCTCGGCCATTTTGGTGGCCAGAGATTTAAAGGCATAGCTTTCAAAGCCCAGCAGCTGTGCCAGCTCGTGGCGCAGCGCGAGGATCTCTGCCATCACCGGGCTGTTGTCCCATTTACCGGCGTTCGGCCCCTGATCGGAAGCACGAGTCGAGTAGGCGCGGTACAGCTCTTCACGCAGCGCCTGATTGTCGCAGTAGGTCATCACCGGCAGGTAGCTTGGGATATCCAGCGTCAGCAGATAACCTTCCTGCTCTTTGGCTTCAGCCTGAGCTTTAGCCGCGGCCAGCGCGCTCTCCGGCATGCCAGCCAGTTCGGACTCATCGGTCACCAGCTTGGTCCAGCCCATGGTCGCGTCGAGCACGTTGTTGCTGTAGAGGTTGCCAAGTTCAGACAGACGAGTGGCGATTTCACCGTAGCGCTGCTGTTTCTCTTTCGGCAGACCAATACCGGACAGTTCAAAATCACGCAGTGCATTATCCACCGCTTTCTTCTGCGCCACGCTCAGCGTCGCATAGTTATCGCCATCGCGCAGGTCGCGGTAGGCTTTGTACAGCCCTTCATGCTGCCCAACCCAGGTGCTGTACTCAGACAGCAGCGGCAGCGTCTGCTCATAGGCTTCACGCAGCTCCGGGCTGTTTTTAACCGAGTTCAGGTGGCTAATCGGCGAGAAGATACGCCCCAGCACATCGTCCACTTCCGCCAGCGGCTGGCAGAGGTTTTCCCAGCTATACGGCGCCCCTTGTGCGACGACACGTTCCACATTTTCACGGCAGTCGTTCAGCGCCTTGGTGACGGCAGGAACAACGTGCTCTGGCTGAATCTGGGAAAACGGCGGCAGCTCGAAGGGGGTCAGTAATGGATTGGTCATATGCGCAGTCCTGGTCTAAGAAAGAAATGAAGCGCTCAACGGCGCTTTAGCGATAGATCTAGAATGGGGGATAGTTGGGGGAATTTCAATGATAGTGGCTACTCATTTCACCCACGTTGTAGAAGAGACCGACCGCCGCGATAGCCAGCAAAATCAGCGATGAAAGCCGTTCAAGTAGACGGTGATGCCGCCCGGGCAGCCACTGCGTCACCGCCAGAATGTACAGCGATAGCACCAGCACATCAAAAACCGTCCACACCAGCGATAGCGTCACCATGCTGAGGGTAAAATCATCGGTGACGGCGATAAACTGGGGGAAGAGCGCGACGAAAAACAGAATATCTTTCGGGTTGGCAATCCCGGTCAGAAAGCCTTTGATGACGCCGCCGCGATGGTTCGCTGTCCCGCGAGGTCGAGCCTGAGTCATTAAACTGCTCACGGCGCTCCAGCCTATGTATAACGACCCAGCAATGCCCAGTAGGGAAAGGTAAACCGGGGCGATCGCAACCACTCCCAGCAGCATCAACATCGCCAGCAGCATCAGCGCCAGCGATGCCGAATTGGTGCCCACTAGCGTGGCAAACGCACGACGTCGGCCATCGCGCGCGGCGGTTGCGGTAATCAACGCCACCACCGGGCCTGGGGTGGCAAGCAACACTAAAACCGCCAACACATAGGCCGTCAGCAGGGGAAAATTCATCCGGATAATCCTTCAATTTGACAAATAATATCCGTCATTATTGGCGGGGGAGCGCCCGTTGAAAAACGTAAAAAACTGCGCTTCAATGTGAGTAAAACTCACAATAGATAATCATCATGCCTCTACCGCCGCTATATGCCCTGCGCGCTTTTGAAGCCGCTGCCCGCTTAGGCTCGTTCAGTAAAGCCGCTGAATTGCTCAACGTCACACCCGGTGCCGTCAGCCGTCATATCCGCACGCTGGAGCAGTGGTTTGACTGCGAGCTTTTTCGTCGCCACGGGCCGCGCGTGGAAATTTCCGCGACTGGACAAGTGCTGGCCGCCCAGCTCGGTGAGGGGTTTCACAGCCTGGAGCTCGCCTGTGATGCATTTGCCCGGCGGCGTCGGGAGCTGCGCCTAAAAGCCCCTTCCACGCTCACGCTGCGCTGGCTATTGGCGGCGTTAAAGAACCACCCGACGCCGCCGGTCGAGCTGGCGAGCGTCTGGATGGATACCGATAGCGTGGACTTTAAGCGTGAACCTTACGATTGCGCGATTTTGCTCGGCAACGGGCATTTTGGCCCGGACACCGAAAGCCGCCTGCTGTTTGATGAGTGGCTGGTACCAATCTGCGCGCCAACGCTCGTCGCTAAAGCGCGTCACGACATTGCAGGCTGTGAGTTGATTCACCCCTCCCCCGACCGTCGAGACTGGCGGCGCTGGCTCAAGCGAACGCAGCAGCACGACGCCCTCAATACCGCACACGGAAAAGTGTTCGATACCCTTGAACATGGCTATCTGGCGGCCATCGGCGGCCACGGCGTGTCGGTTGGGGATTTGCTGTTAAGTCTTGAAGCCATTGCCAGCGGCCTGCTGGCGCTGCCATTTCGCGAGGCGGTGGCGACGGGCGACGGCTACTGGCTGGTGTGGCCGAAGGGGACACCCCACGCACCGACCATCCATGCGTTGTATCAGGGGTTAAAACAGGCGATACCGCAGCCGGTACCGCCCTCGCTGAGCTATCTACGCTAGATTAGTGCGCTTTTTTCGCCATCTGATAAGCCGCTGGCAGGTTCACGCGCTGCCAGAACTGCTGATCGGCAGTCGCCCCGGAGAGCGGATAGCCCGCCGGGAGCGCGGTTTTCACCATCAACGCGCGGCGCTGGGCGGCTGACAGGTTTGGTAGTGCGGCTTCGAGCAGCACTTCCGCCCCATCCGGTACATTCAGAACCTGCTTTTCACCTTTTTGCTGCGGCAAATCGTAGGTCATGGTGAAGCGATAGAAATCCCGCATCGCCGGGTCGCGATACGGGTCATCTTTGCCCGCCGTTTTCGCACATTCGGCAAGCGTTGTACCGCACTCTTTTTCCAGCGCCGTGCGCAGCTGATCGCGCGCTTCATTAAACAGCGCGCGGTATTTTGCATCGTTCAGGTAGTGGGCCACATTGCGCTCTGCCACCATGCGAGAGCCCATCACATCCAGCGGATAGTGCACGCCAAGCACAATGCGCGAATAACCGTAGCGTGCACCGCGGGTGACCAGCGCATCGAATCGCTCGGGGATCATCTGCGCCATCAGCAGCGCATCGGTATAGCCGGTATTGGTGTGACCGCTGGGGAATGAGCCAGCGTCGGCGGAGTAAGGATGGTTATCCTTAACTACCACGTCATCCGGCACCAGGTGAATGGTATTGCCCTGGATAAGGAATGGCCGCGGGTTGTTGAAGTGTTTTTTCGCCGCCCCCGTGCTTACCTCTGAAGCTTTAATCAGTGCCGCCGCTTTGCTCAATTCCCCTTTGTCGTAGGCGGTGATAAACGCTTTCCCCAGACGCGGCCCCATCGCGTCGCTAAGGAAATAGAGATAGTTAATGCCTTCGGCATCGGCCAGCGCCTGATGGCGCGCGCTCTGGCTGGCATCGCGGTTAATGTCGGTGACCGTCGCCAGATTCTGCTTCACCACCGTTTCCGGCAGCGTGCTGAAAGCCGAGAGCAGTTCGATTCCCGCCTGTTGATTGGCTTTAGCCTGGAAATCATAGCCGCTGGCTTTGAGCCAGGCTTTGTCGGCCTGAGTTTTACTCTGTTTCACCTTCTCCAGTTGGTCGCGCGTGAGGGTGGCAGCAGAACCTTTTAGCGCCGCACGCAGCGCGGTGAGCGACTGGCCTTCCAGCGCATCAAATGCCGGACGCTCCGCCGTCGGCGTGACGGTGTTGGCGATTGCCCCCGCCTGAGACACCGAAACGTCTTTTGCCAGTACCGGCAGCGCCAGCACCAGCGCCGATGCCAATAGCGTGATTTGCAGTTTCATTATTTTTCCTTTTATTCAAACAATTACCTTGCCTGCCGTTGACGCTAATCCTGCTGCTTGACGTTTTTATGACACCGTCATGTTTTGCAACATAAATGCCACAATGGAAACGTCGTCGCGGTACAGCGGTAATCTGTACGGATCTGCGGTAAACTGTGGGTTATCTTGTTTAATTCCCGGAATCTCTGCATCCATGCTCAGTTATCGCCACAGCTTTCACGCTGGCAACCACGCCGACGTCCTAAAACATACCGTTCAGAGTCTGATCATTGAATCACTCAAAGAGAAAGAAAAACCATTTCTTTATCTGGACACCCACGCCGGTGCAGGCCGCTATCAGCTGAGCGGCGAGCACGCCGAGCGCACCGGTGAATACCTCGAAGGCATCTCGCGTATCTGGCAGCAAGACGATCTGCCCGAAGAACTGAAGCCGTATATCTCCGTGCTGGAGCACTTCAACCGTAGCGGCCAGCTGCGCTACTACCCAGGCTCACCGCTGATTGCCCGCCAGCTGCTGCGCGAGCAGGACAGCCTGCAGATGACCGAACTGCACCCAAGCGATTTCCCGCTGCTGCGCTCTGAGTTCCAGAAAGACAATCGTGCGCGTGTGGAAAAAGCCGATGGCTACCAGCAGCTTAAATCCAAACTGCCACCGGCTTCTCGTCGCGGCCTGATCCTTATCGATCCGCCGTACGAAATTAAAAGCGACTATCAGGCGGTAGTTGCCGGTATTCACGAAGGCTACAAACGTTTTGCTACCGGCACCTACGCACTGTGGTATCCCGTGGTGCTGCGCGCGCAGATCAAGCGCATGATTAAAGATCTCGAAGCCACCGGCATTCGTAAAATCCTGCAGATCGAACTGGCGGTTCGTCCCGACAGCGATCAGCGCGGCATGACCGCTTCCGGGATGATTGTTATCAACCCGCCGTGGAAGCTCGAAGCGCAGATGAACAACGTTCTGCCGTGGCTGCACAGCAAACTGGTACCGACCGGTATCGGCCATACGCTGGTCAACTGGATTGTGCCGGAGTAATCGCAGACATCGGTGGAACCTATTAATTTCAGGTATACAATCGCGAGTATTTTGACGGTGGGCATGACGCTCACCCGTCCGACATTGAACGTTTGAGGAGCGGCCATGACCAAACATTACGACTACATCGCCATCGGCGGCGGCAGCGGCGGTATCGCCTCGATTAACCGTGCGGCCATGTATGGCCAGAAGTGCGCATTGATTGAAGCCAAAGACCTTGGCGGTACCTGCGTCAACGTCGGTTGCGTACCGAAGAAAGTGATGTGGCATGCCGCGCAAATTCGCGAAGCAATCCATCTGTATGGCCCGGATTACGGTTTCGACGCCACCATCAATAACTTCGACTGGGACCGTCTTATCGCCAGCCGTACCGCCTACATCGACCGTATTCATACCTCCTACGACAACGTACTGGGTAAGAACAAGGTCGACGTGATTAAAGGCTTTGCGCGTTTTGTCGATGCGAAAACCATCGAAGTGAACGGCGAAACGATCACCGCCGATCATATTCTGATCGCCACCGGCGGTCGTCCTAGCCACCCGAACATTCCAGGCGTCGAGTTCGGTATCGACTCCAACGGTTTCTTCGAGCTGCCCGCGTTGCCAAAACGCGTTGCGGTGGTTGGCGCAGGCTACATTGCCGTTGAGCTGGCAGGCGTGATTAATGGCCTGGGCTCGGAGACCCACCTGTTCGTGCGTAAACACGCGCCGCTGCGCAGCTTTGATCCGCTGATCGTTGAAACGCTGGTCGAAGTGATGAACGCTGAAGGCCCGCAGCTGCACACCAACGCCATTCCAAAAGCCGTGGTGAAGAATGCCGATGGCAGCCTGACCCTGGAGCTGGAAGATGGCCGCAGCCAGACCGTCGATTGCCTGATCTGGGCAATTGGTCGTGAACCGGCTACCGATGATTTCAATTTGTCGGTAACGGGCGTGAAAACCAACGATAAAGGCTACATCGTGGTGGATAAATTCCAGAACACCAACGTGCCCGGAATTTATGCGGTTGGCGATAACACCGGTGCCGTCGAGCTGACGCCGGTCGCCGTCGCGGCGGGCCGTCGTCTGTCAGAACGCCTGTTTAACAACAAGCCGGATGAGCACCTGGACTACAGCAATATTCCGACCGTGGTCTTCAGCCACCCGCCAATTGGCACCGTTGGTTTAACCGAGCCACAGGCGCGTGAGCAGTACGGTGACGACGCCGTGAAGGTGTATAAATCCTCCTTCACCGCCATGTATACCGCCGTGACCTCGCACCGTCAGCCGTGTCGTATGAAGCTGGTTTGCGTCGGTCCGGAAGAGAAGATTGTCGGCATTCACGGTATCGGCTTCGGGATGGATGAAATGCTGCAAGGCTTCGCCGTGGCGCTGAAAATGGGCGCGACCAAAAAAGACTTCGACAATACCGTCGCCATTCACCCAACGGCGTCAGAAGAATTCGTCACGATGCGTTAATTCAGCGCAACGCGGTGAGACGAAAAAGCCAGACCTGAGTCTGGCTTTTTTATATCTGCTATCTGCCGGTAAGGGTTATCAGAAGCGCCAGCTCAAACCGGTTAACAGAGTAAAGCTATCGTCTCTATCAACCATCGGACTGTTTTTGACCTCGTCCGGCAACACGCTGTAGGACGCATTCGCCAGCAGCACCAGGTTTCGGGTGAGCGGATATTTCAGCGTTAATCCTGCGTACGGCATCCAGCTGCTTCCCGGCGACCAATGAGACAAACCGCTACGCTGTGACTCTGCGCCCGAGACGCCGTAGTAGTAACGGTTAAAACTTGCGTCGTAGTAATAGACCCCCAGCGCAGGCGTAATCGACAATTTACCAACGGGCATCACGCGGAAATAGGTCAACTCCCCTACCCAGCCATTGCTGTTATCCAGAATATCCGCCGCCGCTGACAGCTTCAGACTGCCCCACTGCTCATGGTGATACCACGCGGCGCCAGCCATCGCCGTGCTCTCGCGCTTATCCAGCATCTTCATATCGCGGTCATCGTTTTCCGACGGGTCAAACGTCAGCGGCATCCACGAAGCCGTCAGGCTCAATTCATCGCGTTTATCTTTAAATAAGGCATAACCTAACGTGGTCTGGCGAATATAAAATGAGTCGCTTTCATAATTCCCGATAGGAACCACGTGTGTATTTTTATTATATCCCCGATAAGCCGATTCATTATATATTACTGCAGCACCGAGAGATAACTCCGTTGCTGCGGCATTACCGATAAAAGACAGCGCCAGAAGCAGCGTGGCATTACGCTTAATTGACATTCCTGTTGTTCCAACCTAATATTATCCTAATGCCAAATATGATAATGTCCGTATTTACATTACCGCAATCTCAATATTTATATAGCACTATATCGTTTTATATATAGAGTCAGAAAATGAAAAAACTCCAGATTAAGCCGCAAGAAATAAAAATAATATCGGTAATTGCGGCCAGTGAAAACATCAGCCATGCCGCGACCATCCTCGGCATGGCGCAAGCCAATGTGAGTAAGTATCTCGCTGATGTTGAATCAAAAATTGGCTTGAAAATTTTTGAGCGCAGCTCGCGAAAACTCTCACTGACGCGTTTTGGCGAGTCATTGCTTCCCTACGTGAACGATTTACTGGAAAAAGAACACCAGCTAAATAATTTCATTGATGACTATAAGCACGAAAAAAATGGTCGGGTTACAATCTATTCTCCGACGATGATTAATGCTTATTTAGCGCGCAATGTCGTCAACACTATTAACGACATTGGTAATATCACGCTCTATCTGAAAACATTTAATCTTGAGCGTAAATCCTTTTACGAAGGCTCAGATTTTCCCGATGATTGCGACATCCTGATTTCCTGCGTCCAACCTAAAAATGAATCGCTGGTAGCCAGTTTCATTACCAAATATGCCGTCAGCGCTTACGCCAGTACGCAATATCTGGCGCAGCACCCCATTGACTCGCCGGAGGATCTGGAACGTCACTCGTGTATTCTGCAGGATTCGATGATGATCGATGACGCCAACATCTGGCGCTTTAGCCTTGCGGGCAGCGACGAGATTCGCGATTTCCGCGTCACCGGTAACTATATCTGCGACAACACCCAATCGGCACTTGAGCTGGCACGTAATGGCCTTGGTATCGTCTTTGCACCTAAAAACAGCGTACAGGCCGACATTCAAGCCGGCATACTCGCCCCCTGTTTTGCCGAACAGTACGAGTGGTGGCTCGATCTGGTGGCTATCTACCGCAAACGTGAATACCAGCCGTGGCGCGTTCAGTTCATCCTTGATGAAGTTCTGGAGGAAATTCGCCGCCAGGTAGCACCGCCCCGCTAACGGAATCGTATTCGCGATCCATAGGGCTTGCTCATTTTTTACAAATGATTATTATTCTCATCATTATTAAAAGCTCCCGTTGCGGCTTTGCCTGACTCGGGAATGGCTTATTCAATGATGGAGTTTAGAATGGCATCGTTATTCCGCCCGCGTAACACGGTACTTTCCGCCGCGTTCATTACCGCCTTTACCCTGACCGCCCTGCCTGCCGCTGCCGAAAATGCACAGCCTGCCGAAAGCGCCGCTGCGCTGAAGACGGCATCCTCCGTCGCCCAGCGTGAGCTTGGCGATGGCCTGTATGAAATGGCCTATCTGTCAGCAGAAAATGCGCTGTACGTTGCCAGCGCACAGAGCTTCAAAGAGGTGAACGGCGGCGTAATTTATCGCCTCGATCCGGCCAGTCTCGCGACCAAAGGCACTACCCATACCGACCTGAAAAACTTCGGGATGGCCGTCGATGAGGATGGCAAAACGTTCTACACCACCAACTCGCTGGACGGCGCGGTATCGAAGGTCGACGCGAAAAGCGGCAAAGTGCTGCAACGTTTAGTGTTGGATAACAAAAAAAGTAAGGACGGTGATCCAGCCGGCGCACGCGAAGTGCTGTTCCACAATGGTCTGTTATTTATCGGCCGCGTGGCGGACCCCGGCTATATCTCCATCGTTGACGCTAAAACGATGACCCTGAAGGGACGCATTGATAACGCAGGAAAATGGGTAACGGGAATCATCTACTCACCGCTCACCAAACGCATCTACGCTACCAACGGCGCTGGCGAAGTGCTGGTTATCAATCCGCAGAGCTACAAGATTGAGCAGCGTTGGACGCCGGGTGATGGCAAAGAATACCTGCTGCTGAACATGGCGGAAGATCCTAAAACCGGTCGTCTGTTTGTCACCGACGATTCAAAAGCAAAAACCACGCTGGTATTCGATCAGCACACCGGCAAGGTCATTAAACGCATCGATGGCGACGCATTAGCCATTAAGTTCGACGCCAGTCGTAATGAGATTTTCATTAGCCAGCGCGAGTCGAAGAAAGTGCTGCGTCTGGATGCCACCAGCTATGCCGTGAAGCAGAGCTGGGACTTCACCAGCCATCCTAACAGCCTGCTGCTGTCTGATGATGGTAAAACGCTGTTCGTCACGCTTAAGACCGAATTTAACAAGGATTATTCGACCAAAGGGCTGGATAGCATCGCGCGTATTCAGCTGGATTAATTCGCATTAGGTCATTGCCTGATGTCGGAAAAATACCCCTGTGGTAAAGTTCCGGCACCGGGCTCTGGAAATGGACGCAGGTGCGATAGCGTAGCCATTTTCCAGGGATGATTCTTTGATGACGAAAATAATACCTCCGCAATATCCTACGAATATTCACACTCTCACGCCCTGTTTTTATTAGCTTGCTAAGCTCATAAAATATATTAATAAAATTACCCATGATTGATTATCAAAATAACCAACAATGGGCAGGCAGCCTCTACCTTATTATTTACAGGCAGTAATTGCGCCGCCTCTATATAAACCATGGTATTTTGTAGCCGTGGAGATTTACGCCTCCGGTAGATGCAATGCCAAACGCGCCATATCACGCCAATACCCTTGCATCAGATATTTTCAACCCCCCTTTGCAATAAGTAACCGATGATGAACAGTGCTATTTCCCTGGAAGAAAAATCTATCCTGATCTTCAATCATAAAAACAAAATGGATAAATACTGGAACACGTACTCGATGGAGTTGATAACGCAGATTACCGCTACCGAGCGTCTGTACAACCATCAGATCCAGCCGAGTGAAAAAGGCCGCTTGAGCGTCAACCTGTTTGGTACGGTGAATATCAATATCATCCGTTCACGGACCTTTGGCGAAGTGCGCATCGATTTTCAGGTTGAGTCAGAAGAATTTGGCGGCCTGGAACTTCAGTCTTCCAGTATTGATGCGCAGGGCAATCTCGACTACACGATTCCCGTTCACGATAAAGCCGGAGTTTTTGCCCACTATCTGCAACGCCTCCAGGTGGTTTACGACACGATTCTGGCGCTGTCACAGGATAAGGCCTAAACATGATTGTCAGGCCGGAGCAAACCTGGTTTAGAAAGCTGTTCTCATGGCGCGGGTCGATCATGAGAAAAATATCACCGCAGCTATGTTTCTTTATCATGCTTAACATCGTGTATCTATTTACGCTGCCGCTATTACATCTCCACGGTATTATTGCCAAAGAGAGTTCATTTTATTTCATCGGTATCTCTATTTCGATCTCGGTATTTCTGGGTTTTCGCAACAATACGGCGTGGTTACGCTATTGGGAAGCCCGCAAGCTGTGGGGCGACCTATTAATCGTCAATCGTTCGCTAATGCGTGAAATCATAAATACGACCCAGACCAGCCCGCAGGAGAAAAAGGTGGTGCTGGATTTAATGGTGACCTACTGCGAGACGCTCAAATCTAAACTGCGCCACGGGCCGGTGCCAGTTTGCAGGGCGCTGGATTATCAGCACCTGACAACGCCCTGTAACGCTCTGCTGCAAAACATCGGTCAGTGGCTGTATCAGCATCGTCCAAATGAATTTGTTTATCGTAACTTCAATACTTATCTGAACCAGATAAGCGCGATTCAGGGTGGCTGCGAACGCATCAGCAATACGCCAATCCCCTACGCCTATTCGCTATTGTTGCACCGCACCGTCGGTATTTTTTGCGCGGTCTATCCACTGCTGCTGATCCACGATTTTGGGTTTCTGACGCTGCTGTTTTCGATCTTCACCACCTATGCCTTGCTGGCGTTGGATGCTATCGCCACCGAGCTGGAAGACCCCTTCGGTACGGAAGATAACGATCTGCCGTTAAGCGCCATCTGCAATGCCATCGAGATTGATCTGCGGGAGATGCTAAAAGAGAGCATTGTGCCGATGAAAATGAAGCCAGACGCGCAGTATCGCCTGCTTTAATACCTATTGCGCTACGTGAAACGCGTTGAGGTACGGGGGTGTACTCAGCAAATTTTACGTAGCGCATCCCGCTTATCGAATGACGTCATAGACCGACTTTTGGATAGATAGCCACTTCTTGCTTTGCGCATCCCCGGTAGCTTTGCTGCGCTTTTGCGCACTTTCCACCGCCAGACGCTGGCGAGCGACAACCGCTGGCATCGTGCAAAAAGTCTGTAGATAGGATTTACGCACCGCGTCAAGCCGCGTGCCGCGCGACAGTTCATGGGTCAGCGTATTAATAAAACGTCGGCAGGGCTTGGCCTCATCCATCTGGCTACGGTAGCGCAGCAGCAGATTCAGCACCGACTCATGCTGGGATGACATCGCCAGGTCGGTCCACGCCAGCTGCCAGTTCATCCCACCACGTAAAAAAAGCTCGGCCACCTCGATATCATTGCGATCGATAGCAGAACGCAGCGCGCTGCTATCCCAGAGAATTCCACGCCTGGCGAGAATTTCGCGCGCAGAGGGAATCGGTCCCACCGCCTCATCAATGATATGCGTCGCATAATGCTGTTCGACCGGCTGCAAGGTTTCGGCTGGAGAGGTCAGAATGCTAATCCCGCCGAGCGCTATTCCCAGCACCAGAACGCCCACCGCGCCCCACAAAATAGCGGTAATCAGCCGCTCATGCGCATCCGAGTGCTCACGCGTTTCATGATGCACGCGCTCAATGCTGTCGGCAATGGGCAGCGCATCCGCTCCCCACGCCTGCGCATACTCGGCGGCCCGGTGCCAGTAATGCTGAACTTCACTGCCGTCGGCCGCCATCAGACTCGCGGGGTTAACCCGCGTACGCCCCTGCTCATACGCTCGCTGAACCGGTGCGGTAATTTGCTGCGTGTAATGGTCTAGCAGCAGGCATTCAATTTCAGTCAGAGGGTGATGAGCCAACAGCTTATTGCGCATCCGGCGAATATCATCAAGGAAGGCATGTAGCGTCACACGTTGCTCAACCAGAAACGTCAGCGATGTTCCGTGGTTAAACAGTGACGAGTAATGGCGAGAAAAGGTCTTCTTATCTACCACCAGCAGCGCCAGTTCACTGAAAGACATACCGTCAAGGATCTCACCAGACGGGCTACGTGAGTGCCAACGGGTCACTTCCTGCGCGCCAAATTGTGATTTGAGATGATGGTGAAGATGCGGCGTATCCGGCCATACCTGCTCAACCAGCCCACATAGCATGAGCTGGATGGTCCGAATCTGCCGCTCCGCTTGTTCCTGAAGCTGATCGGCATCACTAGCATAGCCGGTAGTAAACTTCAGCAGAGGCTGCTGTCGTTTTATCTGCTCCAGCGTCACCACGAAGCGCTCTGCGGCTATCAGCTGATTCTCCGTCGCCAACACCCCATGTTCGTAAGAGGCAATTCCCTGCTGCAGATGGCGCAGCTGGAGCATGAATTCACTTAATTGACTGTCGTTAATCTTCAGGCGCTGCGCGACCACTCCCCATCCGCCCAAATTCAGACGAGCCTGATCGAGCTGTTCGAGAAACCAGCGTGGATCTTTGCCTTCCGTGACGCGCATTTTAAGTAAGGTGAGGATCTCAATTGACGCCTGACGGATGACGTTCAGGCAATGTTCAAATTGCAGGCCAATCTGATGCGATGGGGTCGGCATCTTCAATTTCCTTAATCAACAACAAGGCAATTTAGCCTTAGGATTAACATGTTGTTATTTTGTTATTTTTGTCGTTACACCATAGAGCAAATCAGGCAAATTAACAGTCCTGACTCCTCCTTCAGAAGGTGAATTTATGATCGCGCTCACCACGGAACGTTTAAGCTGTACGCTCATTACACCAGCCGACTGGCCTTTTTTTCTTATGCTGCAGCAACACCCGCAGGTGATGCGCTACGTTGCGGATAACCGAAGTGAAGACGAAATACGCGAGACGTTTGACTCACGCCTGCGTCCATGGTCACCCGGCGCATCGCACTGGCTTTGCCTGGTCGTACGCGATGCGCAAAATGTCGCGGTAGGCGTCACCGGATATATTCACCGGGAAGCTGATTGCGCCGAGGTGGGATTCTTATTTGCCCCCGAATCCCAGGGTAAGGGCTATGGCACTGAATCTCTGCGCGCTGTCTGTGATTATGCCTTTAACGAAGGCGGCATCCGCCGTCTGACCGCGACGGTCACGGTAGGCAATACGGCATCCCGAAAAACGCTTGAAAAGGTCGGTTTCAGGCTGGAAGGCGAGCTACGTGAAAGCTACCCGCTTGCCGGGAAGTGGTATAACGACTGGCTTTTTGGATTACTTAGCCATGAGTATGATAAGTCACCGACATCCGGCCAATAGGCACGCGCAGGGCTTTCTTTTACACTCTTCCTCCCGTTTATTGAGGATAAAAGATGCCGCTTGCTCCCACTATGCCCAGCCCGCAGGGACTGGATTTTATTAAACGTTATCAGGGGCTTTCACTGGAAAAGTACTGCGATGAAGACGGACTGTGGCTGATTGGTTATGGTCATTTGATCCGCGACTACGAGACTTTTGATGCACCGATAACGCATTGGCTGGCGGATACATTATTCATGCTGGATGTTGACTATTACCTGCGCGTTTTACATCAGTGCGTACGTTCGCCGTTAACACAGAGTCAATTTGACGCCGTATTATCGCTGGCTTTTAGCCTGGGACCGGAAGCAGTGCAGAAATCGCCTATTGTGGATTGTATTAATCAGCGGAAGTTTCAGCGCGCGCTGGCTTTATGGCAAGGTGAAGGTGAGCGGCAAAGCAGCCTGGCCATACAGCGCCAGGCTGAGTCGGCCTTATTCCAGACAGATATACGCTGACGTGTCCCGATTATTGAGCGCCATGGCAGCCTGAGTGCGGTTCTTTACATCCAGACGGCGATATAAAGATTCCAGGTGTGCCTTGACGGTACCAGCGCTAATATTTAACGCCCGGCTAATCTCTTTATTCGATTCACCGTTAGCCAGCAGCACCAATATTTCTCGCTGACGCTGACTCAGATTATCCAGACCGCGTTTTTCCTGTTCGTACTCCATCCGCCAGTCACCCGGTAGACACATCAAGCCACGCAACACGCTTTTGATAGTCTGTACAAAGACTTCAATACTGGCATCACGAGAGATAACCGCCTGTACGTTAAACGCCATCATATCGTGCAGCCACGCGCGATTGTACTCGTTGACTACCACGATGCTCTTCGAGTCCGGAAACTGTTGAAACTTTTCCTGTAATAGCCACTGGCAAAAGCCATGATCCATTTCACCATCAAGGATCAGTAGTGCATCCGGATGGCGCAAAAGCTGCCGCCACAGGTCATCGGCCTGACCAACTGCAGAAATATCAATTCCCGGAATATGTTCCTGTAAGCTGATTTTCATTCCATGAATAAATATTGACTGCCTGTCAAACATGACTACCTGCATAACGGATTCCCCATTGAAAAATAAACTGTTCTCTAATGACCGGAAGAGTAGCCCTCGCGGTTTAAAATAAGAACTCGCCGTTTGGCCTGGGGCATTCTACGTAGATACTGGATAATCCAAACATCATAATTATGAATACTTACAACCCTGCGGCTACAATTACGCATTCACATGGCTCATTACAATTAAATTGAGGAAAGGATTAAAAAAGAAGGGCATTTAATAATATTAATTAACTGAATATAAGGCATTACAGCCATCATGGGAAATGAATAAACGGAATAAACCCGAAATCGGACTTATTCCGGCACAATGTGTTCATTGAGTCCTTGCTGGGCGAGATGAAGCGGGTTACAGGAACATCCCGCCCGACACTTCAATACGCTGTGCGGTCATCCAGCGCAAATTATCACTCAGCAATGCGGTAATGGCATCACCGATATCATCCGGTAAGCCAGTGCGGCCCAGCGCGGTTTGCGAAGCCACGTAGCGGTTCAGCTCTTCGTTATCACGCAGACGCCCGCCACCAAAGTCGGTTTCAATTGCCCCAGGGGCAATACTGTTGACCGAAATCCCGCGCGCACCAAGCTCTTTGGCCTGATAGCGCGTCAGTACTTCCATCGCCCCTTTCATCGACGCATAGGCGGCATAACCCGGCAGAGCAAAACGCGCTAATCCGGTCGAGACATTGAGGATGCGGCCACCGTCAGCCATCAGCGGCAACAGTTGCTGGGTGAGGAAGAACGGCCCCTTAAAATGGATGTTCATCAGCTCATCAAACAGGGCTTCCGAGGTTTCGGCAAAGGATGCGTAGAGGCCAACCCCGGCATTGTTCACTAAATAGTCAAATGACTCGCGACCCCACACCTGATGGAGCTGGGTTTTCACCTGCTGGGCGAACTCACCAAAGCTCGCCACATCGCTAACGTTCAACTGCAATGCCACGGCTTTCGCCCCTGCCTGCTCAATTTCAGCGACAACCTGCAATGCCGCATCGCGCTGGCTGTTGTAGGTAAAAATAATATCCGTTCCAGCAGCAGCCAGCTTCAACACTGCATTTTTGCCTAAACCACGGCTGCCGCCGGTCACTAATGCAATACGTTGGGTCATAGAAACCTCATTTCAGATGGTGTGTACGTTGAGAACAAGCTTATTAGGTGATAAAAGAACAATAAATACCGCCAGTTGCGCTTCACTGTCTCATCTACAACAACAATAGGTCGTTTCGATGGATAAAATTCACGCAATGCAACTGTTCATCCGCGTCGCCGAGCTGGAGAGTTTTACCCGTGCGGCTGACACGCTGGGCCTTCCTAAAGGTAGCGTATCGCGGCAAATCCAGGCGCTGGAGAACCACCTCGGCTGTCGCCTGCTGCACCGTACGACGCGCCGGGTTTTGTTGACGCAAGATGGAATGGTGTATTACGAACGAGCCAAAGACCTATTGAGCAATCTGGATGAACTGGACAGCATGTTCCAGAGTGACCCCAGCAGCGTCAGCGGACGACTGCGGGTGGATATGCCGGTCGCCGTCGCCCGCCACGTGGTGATCCCACGGTTGCCGGGATTTTTGCAGCACTACCCGGGGATCGAACTGGAACTCAGCAGCAGCGACCGTCTGGTGGATGTCATTCGCGAGGGGTTTGACTGCGTAGTGCGCGTCGGTACGCTGAAAGATTCGGGCCTTATTGCCAGGCCTCTCGGTAAACTGTCCATTATCAACTGCGCCAGCCCTGCCTATCTATCGCGCTTCGGCTACCCTGAGTCGCTGGACGACCTTAGCACCCATGCGCTGGTACACTACGCCACCACTATCGGCGTACGCCCGCCAGGCTTTGAAGTAGCCAGAGAGAATGGCACCCAGTGGGTGAAGGCCGGGGGGATTTTGACGGTGAACAGCACCGAAACCTATCACGCCGCCTGTCTGGCGGGGCTTGGTATTATTCAGGCTCCACGCGTCGGCGTCCGGGAAGCGCTGCACAGCGGCAAACTGGTGGAGATCCTGCCACAGTATCGGGCAGAGCCGATGCCGGTGTCCTTAATTTATCCCCATCGCCGCAATCTCTCGCGCCGGGTTCACCTGTTCATGGAGTGGTTAACCGAGGTGTTGCAGGATTACGTTGATTGAATTCAGCATCGCAGCCAGGCCTGGCTTGCTGAAATGTAGCCCGGATGAGACGCGCCAGCGCCGACTCCGGGGAACGATCTATACTTAAGTAAAAGCTATAAAAAGGAAAATATCCCTGATGACGTCGGAAAATGACGAGAAACGTCCGCTGCAGGAATCAGAACTCAGCTCTATCTCCAGAACGCAGCAAAAAGCCAGCAAAGCGCTGGACACCGTCACCAGCACGGCGCAGAAGATCCAACGCCTCCCGGTTATCGCCCACCTGATCCGCGCCGCCGAGCGCTTCAATGACCGGATGGGGAACCAGTTTGGCGCTGCAATCACCTATTTTTCGTTCCTATCGATGATCCCCATCATGATGGTGTCGTTCGCTGCCGCCGGGTTTGTGCTTGCCTCACACCCGACGCTATTGCAGGACATCTTTAATAAGATCCTCGTCAACGTCAGCGACCCAACGCTTGCCGCCACGCTCAAAAGTACTATCAACACCGCCGTACAGCAGCGTACTACCGTCGGTCTGGTTGGTCTGGGGATTGCGCTCTACTCCGGGATTAACTGGATGGGTAACCTGCGCGAGGCCATTCGCGCGCAGTCGCGTGACGTCTGGGAGCGCACGCCGCAGGATCAGGAAGCACTGTGGGTGAAATACCTGCGTGATTTCGTGTCGCTGATTGGCCTGCTCATTGCGCTTATCATCACTCTGTCGATTACCTCGGTGGCCGGCTCCGCGCAGCAGCTGATCATCTCCGCGCTGTACCTCGATAGCATCGAATGGCTCAAACCCGCCTGGCGGCTGATTGGCCTGGCGATCTCTATCTTTGCTAACTACTTGCTGTTCTTCTGGATTTTCTGGCGTCTGCCGCGCCACCGCCCACGCAAGAAGGCGCTGATTCGCGGTACGTTTATCGCAGCAATCGGCTTTGAGGTGATTAAAATCATCATGACCTGGACGCTGCCGACGCTGGTGAAATCCCCGTCCGGTGCGGCATTTGGCTCGGTCCTTGGGCTGATGGCATTCTTCTACTTCTTTGCCCGCCTGACCCTGTTCTGCGCGGCGTGGATTGCTACCGCCGAGTACAAAGACGACCCTAGAATGCCGGGTAAAACCCACCGTTAAGCGTGGTGCTGGGCCGGGAGATAATGAAAAATTTCGGCCCAACTCATCGTTTCAGCATATAAATCCAGCCCGTAACTTTTATTTAACCAGAAACCAGCTTTATCATCTAATTGACAAAAAATGTGAAGCATTTCATGTTTAATAATCTACTGGTATAAAAATTATCCACTTTTTCACCCTTTTTGCCTGTTTTTACATTCCCGTTACACATTGAAATGTCTCTTTTGCTATGTCTAATATGGCCTTTCGTTCGCTATAAATATTAGAAAAGACTATGACAAGCACAACACTCGATAACGAACAGGCTTCCGCTCCGGTTAACTCACGTAATAAAGTCGTCGTGGCCTCACTCATCGGCACCGCCATTGAGTTCTTCGACTTCTATATTTACGCCACCGCCGCGGTCATCGTGTTCCCGCATATTTTCTTCCCACAGGGCGATCCAACGGCGGCAACGCTGCAATCGCTGGCAACATTTGCTATTGCCTTCGTCGCACGCCCTATCGGTTCTGCGCTCTTCGGCCACTTTGGTGACCGCGTTGGGCGTAAGGTCACCCTGGTAGCTTCGCTGCTGACCATGGGGATCTCAACCGTACTGATTGGTCTGCTGCCAACCTACGACTCGATTGGTATCGTGGCACCGATGCTGCTGGCGCTGGCGCGTTTTGGTCAGGGCCTGGGCTTAGGTGGTGAATGGGGTGGTGCGGCGCTGCTGGCCACCGAGAACGCCCCACCGCGCAAACGCGCGCTGTACGGTTCTTTCCCGCAGCTGGGCGCGCCGATTGGCTTCTTCTTCGCTAACGGCACATTCCTGCTGCTCTCATGGCTGCTAACCGACCAGCAGTTCATGAGCTGGGGCTGGCGTATTCCATTTATCTTCTCTGCCGTCCTGGTGCTGATTGGCCTGTACGTACGCGTCTCTCTGCATGAGACGCCGGTATTTGCCAAAATTGCCGCCGCGAAGAAACAGGTTAAAGTGCCAATGGGCACGCTGCTCAGCAAACATGTCCGCGTGACGGTGCTTGGCACCTTTATCATGCTGGCGACCTATACACTGTTCTATATCATGACCGTCTACTCGATGACCTACAGCACCGCCGCCGCCCCGAATGGTCTGGGCTTGCCGCGTAACGAAGTGCTGTGGATGCTGATGCTGGCGGTTATCGGGTTCGGCGTGATGGTGCCTATCGCAGGCCTGCTGGCCGACCGTTTCGGCCGTCGCCCGAGCATGATCGTTATCACCAGTCTGATTATCGTTTTCGCGCTGTTCTTCTTCCAGCCGCTGCTGGGTTCAGGGGACACGTCGCTGATTATGCTGTATCTGTTGGTAGGTTTAAGCCTGATGGGGCTGACGTTTGGTCCAATGGGGGCGCTGCTGCCGGAGCTATTCCCAACGGAAGTCCGCTATACCGGGGCATCGTTCTCTTACAACGTGGCATCGATTCTGGGTGCATCCGTCGCGCCTTATATCGCGGCCTGGCTGCAGAGCAACTACGGTTTGTTCTACGTGGGCGTTTACCTGGCGGCCATGGCGGCGCTGACTTTGGTTGCGTTGCTGCTGACGCACGAAACGCGTCACGAGTCGCTGTAAATTGTTATTGCTGGCCTACGATAGCGTAGGCCAGCGCTACGCCAGGTGAATCATCAAATTATCTAAGGTCGACATCGGTACCGGTCGGGAAAGAAAATACCCCTGCGCCGCATGAGCCGGTGACTGCTGTACCTCACGCCACTCTTCCAGCGTTTCTACGCCTTCAACAATTACCCCTTCACAATAGCGATTCATCAACTGCAACAGCAGGATAAACAGCTTGCGGCCTTCCGGGGTTTTACGCAGCATGATGAACAGATCGCGGGCCACTTTGATGTAGTCATAACGCACTTCATTGAGCGCCGAGAAGTTGGCCATACCGGTACCAAAATCATCCAGCCACAGCGGGCCGAATTCACACAACGAAGCCACCGTCGAATCCTGTGGCAGCGCCATATGCTCAACCAGCTCAAAACGCAGCCACGGCAGCGTTTCAATCATCGTTTTCAGGATCCGGTCCTGCCGCATTTCCAGCAGCGTCGGCGCATCCACGTTGACCGAGGCCAGCACCTTATTCTGCACAAAGAAATGTTTCTTTTTTGCCAGCATTGCCACCTGTTCTTTGATGACATGAATTCGCTGACCAATAGAGACTGCGGCGAAGTAACGATCCGGGGCGATACGCTTTTGGGGGTCAGAGGGATGGGTCACTACCGTTAACACCTCTATCGCCATCAGGCGACCCTGGGTGGTGTAGATAGGCTGATATGTATAGACGCGCTCACACTCTTGCCAATAACGCAGCTGCTGTAGGCTATCCAGCTCCGTATCTGGAACTCTCGCCCGCTGGCTCACCTGCTTTAACGTCATTTAAGCTTCCTGTGAATAGAGGGTCAGAGGGTCTGGTCATAAGGTTATCGGCGGGGTATTTGATAACTTTATGTCCAGACCGAGCCATTTTATTTTTCTGCAAAGATGACAAATATGCCGTAACACGCGCTAGCTCAAAAAAAATAATGGAACGATGTTTTAATATAGTTGACCACCGATTAGCCACAGCGCACACTACGAAAAATTTACCGATTCAGGTTGATGACTATGTCTAAAAAAATTGCCGTGATTGGCGAATGCATGATTGAACTGTCCGAGAAGGGCGCACAAGTTAACCGCGGTTTTGGCGGCGATACCTTAAACACGTCCGTCTACATCGCGCGTCAGGTCTCCCCGGCTGAGCTCAGCGTCAATTACGTCACGGCGTTAGGCACCGATACCTTCAGCCAGCAGATGATGGATGCCTGGCAGGCGGAAAACGTCAACACTGACCTGATTCAGCGCATGAGCGACCGTATGCCGGGCCTGTACTACATCGAAACCGATGATACCGGCGAGCGTACGTTCTACTACTGGCGCAACGAAGCGGCGGCTAAATTCTGGCTGGAGAGCGAGCAGTCTGCCGCTATCTGCGAACAGCTGGCGAGCTTTGACTACCTCTATCTGAGTGGCATCAGCCTGGCTATCTTAAGCCCGGCGAGCCGTGAAAAACTGCTGGCGCTGCTGAGCCAATGCCGCGCCAACGGCGGGAAAGTTATCTTCGATAACAACTACCGTCCGCGCCTGTGGGCAAGCAAAGAAGAGACTCAGCAGGTGTACCAGCAGATGCTGGAATGCACCGACATCGCTTTCCTGACCCTGGACGACGAAGATGCGCTGTGGGGCGAGAAGCCAGTTGAAGAGGTTATCGCGCGTACGCACGCAGCGGGTGTTAACGAAGTGGTAGTGAAGCGCGGCGCAGACTCTTGCCTGGTTTCCGTTGTCGGCGAAGCGCTGGTCGATGTACCTGCGGTTAAGCTGCCAAAAGAGAAAGTGGTGGATACTACCGCGGCGGGCGATTCCTTCAGCGCTGGCTATCTTTCCGTCCGTCTTACCGGTGGCGATGCGCAGGCAGCAGCAAAACACGGTCATCAGACGGCGAGCACCGTGATTCAGCATCGCGGGGCGATTATTCCGCGCGACGCGATGCCAGCGTAATAACTGGATTTAAAAAAACCTCTTCCAGCTGGGAGAGGTTTTTTTTCGTCTGGAGCGAGGGTTTCCCCTCACCCCGGCCCTCTCCCCAAAGGGGCGAGGGGGAAAGGCAAAACCCTCCGCTCGATCTGTCCCCTCTCCCTGTAGGGAGAGGGTTAGGGTGAGGAGAAGAAAGCCAAACTCCCCGCCGGCTCGATCGGTCCCCTCTCCCCTGTGGGGAGAGGGTTAGGGTGAGGGGTCAGCTGCTGCGCTTACTGCGCAGGCGGGATATCGGTGACATCCTGGTGGCTATCATCCACCACCGCAGCCGCTTCCGGCTTCGAGGTCAGCATGATTTTGTTCCAGGTATCCTGCAAATCCTTCATATTGAACTCAGGCTCGCCGGTCGGCTGTTGCAAAATCAGCGCCATATCCTGCGACAGCTGTTGACGCAGATCCTGGTTGAGCATATCCAGCGACAGCGTTTCAAGGAAACTCTGGCGTAGCTTCTGATACTGCTCAGGCGCGATGTCCACCACCTGATTTTGCAGCGAGCGAATCCGCTGATTCATCAGCACATCGGTGTCCATGCGGGCGTAGGTCGCAAACAGCTTTTGCAGCTCAAGCTTTTTCTGCGCAACCAGCGCATTAAACTCGTCTGCCGGCAGGCCTTTATCACGCACGGCGGCCAGCTCACGCGCCACCAGTCCCAGATTGCCTTCGAGCTTGTCGCCCGGTGAGTCCAGATTAATCCCGCACTGTGCGCGCAGGTAGAGCACGCGACAGTCAAAGCCCAGGCCGACATCTTTCATGTTGGTACGGCTCAGCTTCTGCTGAACATGCCAGAACAGCGCCTCACGGGCCAGATCGGCACGCCAGTAACGCAGCAAAGTTGCCGACTCGCGGATAGGCTGCCATGCGCCGTCCCACATGATGGATAAGCGATCCTGCTGTACCGCGTTGGTCATGATGCTCACCGCTTCCGGGCGCAACGGAGACAGCGTTGGTACCGCGGCGGGCGTTTCGCGCTTGCCTTTCAGTTCGCCAAAGATCTTGCCGATCTGTTCGATCGTCGCGCGGCTATCTACATTCCCCACCACGATGAGCGTCATCGCGTCCGGGGTGTACCATTTGTGATAAAACTCGGCCAGCTGTTTCGCATCAACCGGCAGCTTCAGCGGCTCGGCGGGATCGTGTCCCAGCATGGTTGAGCCTTTCAGGCGATAGCGCCACCAGCCCTCTTTGGTATCCTGTGGCCACGTCGCCACCATATCCTGCACGCTCAGCGCGTAGCTGATGGTGTCCGGCGTAATGTCCGGTTTACCCAACGAGTTAGCAAGCCAGGTCAGCGCCTCTTTTTGCAGGTCGCTGCGATTATTCGGCATGCTCAGATTAAAGCGAGTGAAATCGTAAGAGACGATCGCTGGCGGCAGCGGTCGTTTTGGGTCGATGCTCTGCTGCCACATCGAACGCACCTGCGCAGCTGGCATGCTGCCGCTTTGCGTCAACGCGATGCGCGGAATAAGGTGGCTGTAGCCGGTCTGCTGAGCGCTTTCGTTCAGCGAGCCAATATCAATCGAGAGCCGGATTTCTACACGGTCACTCGGGCGCTGCGGCGTGGCAAGCACCTGCCACTGGAAGCCGTTCGGCAGCGTGCCTTGTTGCCAGGCCGGGTCCGGCTGGAGCGTTTCTGCCTGCACAGAGCTGGCCGCTGCCATCATCAGCAAACCACCGGCTAAAAGTCGAATTGTTGTGCCCTGCATGTGAACCCCTGATGAACATTCCTGGTGATTCCCTTCATAGTTAAGTCCGCAGATACGTAAGTCGCCTGCGCGCTATTCCGGGTATAAAAGACAACCGACTCAAGCGATTGCCTAAAATCTTGAAGTAAATACGTCAGTAAGACCACGCAATCGTAAAAACGTCACATGGCTAAGTAAAATAAAACGTGCGATAGCCATAGGCTATCACGGCCAACGAATAACGCCGCCTAATTATGCGCAGGAGCCCGCACTCCAGCAAGGGAGTACGGGCTTAAGTGATGGGATTAAGAGGATAATTCGTGCGATTTTGTTACGTTCGGACGGTTATTGAGCACGTCATCTAACTGTTTTGCATCTAATTGTTTCACACGCTTCGCCACTACGATGGTCGCTACACCGTTACCAATCAGGTTGGTCAGTGCGCGAGCTTCCGACATAAAGCGGTCGATACCCAGAATCAGCGCCAGCCCAGCGACCGGTAAATGGCCAACCGCCGAGATGGTTGCCGCCAGCACGATAAATCCGCTGCCGGTAACGCCAGCCGCCCCTTTAGAGGAAAGCAGCAACACTACCAGCAGGGTTATCTGATGGAAGATATCCATGTGGCTGTTGGTCGCCTGAGCGATGAACACCGCCGCCATCGTCAGATAGATAGACGTACCATCGAGGTTAAACGAGTAGCCGGTCGGGATAACCAGACCCACCACAGATTTACGGCAGCCCAGCTTCTCCATCTTATCGAGCATACGCGGCAGCGCAGACTCGGAGGACGATGTCCCCAGCACGATAAGCAGCTCTTCTTTGATATAGCGAATGAATTTGAAAATGCTGAAACCGGTCATACGAGCGATAGATCCCAGCACCACCACCACAAACAGAATACAGGTGATGTAGAAGCAGATAATCAGCTGCCCCAGCTGTACCAGCGAGCCCACGCCGTATTTGCCAATGGTGAAGGCCATCGCCCCGAATGCACCAATCGGCGCCAGGCGCATGATCATATTGATGATGCCGAAAATCACCTGCGAGAAGCTTTCGATGACGTTGAAAATCAGCTGGCCTTTGTTGCCCAGACGATGCAGCGCAAAGCCGAACATCACCGCAAACAGCAGCACCTGCAGAATGTTACCGCTGGCAAACGCGCCGATCACGCTCGACGGGATGACATCCATCAGGAAGGCGACAATCCCCTGATCTTTTGCCTGTTCAGCGTAGATAGCGACCGCTTTCGCATCCAGCGTCGCCGGGTCAACGTTCATGCCGGCACCCGGCTGAAGTACGTTAACCACCACCAGACCAATCAACAGAGCAATGGTACTGACCACTTCAAAGTACAGTAATGCGACGGCACCGGTGCGGCCTACCGCTTTCATACTTTCCATGCCAGCAATCCCGGTGACAACGGTACAAAAGATAACCGGGGCGATAATCATTTTAATTAGTTTGACGAAGGCATCGCCAAGCGGTTTCATCTGCGCGCCCAGTTCCGGGTAATAGTGACCGATGAGCACACCGATCACTATCGCCGACAGCACCTGGAAATAGAGGCTTTTAAAGAAAGAGGTTTTCATAGGATGTCCTTAAGCTATAGCCACAGGAAAAGTAGGGATTATTTTCACCTGTGGGCACAAAATAACATCCAAGAAACATAATCGAAATATTTGTACGTGAATTTGATACTTAATTGTTAAAACCTTGAGCTGACACGCACAATCGCTATCCATTTTATCCCGGTAGCAGTGATTTCTCCTCGCCTAAATAATCCTGCTCAAAAACCTCTGCTGGGACCGCGCGCGCAAACAGGAAGCCTTGTAGAACATCGACCTCTTCCGCCTTCAGCCAATCATATTGTTGTTTATTTTCAACACCTTCAGCAACCATCTTCAGGTTCAAACTTCGCCCAAGCTGAATGATCGCCGCCACCATACTGGCATCTTCCGGCAGGGTGTCGATAAAGATTTTGTCGATTTTCAGGATGTCGACCGGCACCGATTTCATATGTTGCAGCTGACGCAGTCCGGCATAGCCCATACCAAAATCATCCAGCGCAATGCGCACCCCGGCGTTGCGTAACGGGCGCAGAATGGCCACCGCGGCTTTTGGATCATCAATGCGGCGGCTTTCCGTCACTTCCAGCACCAGCGTCCCCGGCGCAATACGGTAGCGGTTAAGCAGCGCCAACATGTCTGAAACCATATCGTGATGCAGGAGCTGTAGCGCGGAAATGTTCACCGACAGCGGCAGCATAATGCCACGCGACTGCCATACCGCTAGCTGGCGACAGGACTCCTCCAGCACCCAATGACCCACGGTCACCATCAGGCCACAGGATTCAATGTTGTCGATAAGATCGTTGGGTAATACCCAGTTGCCGTCCGGCTGACGCTGTCGTAGCAGCACTTCGGCGCTGCAAACTTTACCGGTCTTCGTCTCAACCTGCGGCTGGAGCCAGATAGAAAACTGCTGGGTATCCAGCGCCATCAGAATGTCACTCTCCTCGGTCAGGCGTTTTTGTGCCTTCACCATCTGCTCAGGATCGAAGAACTCAATCTGATTTTTGCCTTTCCGTCGTGCGGTAAAGGCCGCAGAGAGCGAGCGCCGGTAGAACTGCTCCGCCGTCAGCCCATCGCTGTACATAGCAATCCCAATGCTGGCGCTTGGGCGTAGCTGAATACCTTGCAGCGGCAGCCGCTCATTAATAATAGTGAGCACTTGCTGACCTAAAGTAATGGCATGCCACGGCTCTTTGATACCGTAGGCCAGAATGGCAAAGTCATAGCCGCTAATCTGCGCCAGCACCATGCGCGGCGAAATCACCTGCTTCACTTTCTCCGCCAGCGTCAGCAGCAACATCTCGCGCTGCTCTTCTTTCAGTACACCGGCCGTATCCTGCAGAGTTTCACAGGCAATAGTCAGTAAAGACACCGGCGTTTGACGCTCCAGGCTCTGCTCCAGCAGCCCAAGCATAAATGCTTTGTTAGGGAGGTCAGAAATCGGGAAACGGGTCGATTGGCTGCTAAGTTCGTCGTACTGACGCAATAACGCCTGTTGATTGCGGTTATAGCTGCGCACCAGCGTACCAATTTCATCATCATGATGCAGGCGCGGCAGCGTCAGCTGATGCCCTATGCGGTCAGCCCCTGGCAGATCGTGGATTTCATAGGCAATCTTGCGCAGCGGCCTGACAATCAACCGGTTGATGCACCAGGTCAACGCCACGGTGAGGATCAGCACTAAAAGGAAGTAAGCGGTCACTATCGTTGCTAACGCGCTCATCACGAACTTATACATGCGATAAGAATCAGCCTGCAGCACCAGATAGGCCAGTGGCTGCGGGTTTGCCGGGCGTTCCAGCGAATAGAGCGGCAGCGAAATTTGTACCGGCAGCTCAAAAATACGGGTGATGTTCACCGGAACCGGCCGTTCCGGGATAAAGCTCATGCGCAGCGCCTGAAACTGGTTTGGCAGCACCACGTCCGCGCGGCTGACAATGCCCGCAGGTTGAATACGTCCGAGAATGGACTCGGCCTCTGGAATGTCGGCTTTCAGAATGGCAGCCGACAGCGGCTGGCGCACAGAGCGCGCAATACTTTCGAGTTGCGTAGCGGTGTTATAGCGATCCTGCTGTACGAAGTGGAACAGTAAAATGAAGCAAAAAACAAATAAAAACAACATGGTAACAACAGCAACCATAGCCATTTGTTTTATTGTAAGTGAACGGCTGACGCGCAAAAGAGCTCTCCACTGATACGAACGTGTTGCACAGGCAATGAGAATAACGAGGCTGGCGGCAAAGTCAAAATAGACTCCGGCGCAACGATTATAGCCCGGCATGGTGCCAGGTCATATAAGACGAATACCTATAACCCGTCATAGTTCGCTTTAGCAGCGCGTGGGCCAGGTTTACGCCCTCAGTCACTTACCTTAAGTAAGCGCCTGAGAGCGTTTCCTTGTTGCCTTCCCGCCACGCGAACGATGAGGGTTTAAATCAGGATAGATGGAATTACCAATCCGCGTACGGGATCAGCGGCTGCGGCGGTATATCGAGATCGCCCTGCCAGCCTGCGGCAGAGTAGCGCACGTACAACAGCGCATGGCTTGGGGTGTAGTCTTTGGCCTGCTGAATATCGACACCGGCGCCGACAAACCAGTTGGACGTCACGCGGCGCTCCACAATAGCCCGCGCCGTATAGCCGAAGCCCTGACTGCTGCTGCCGCTATTAGTGTCATCGCTGGCATCCGCCTTCCATTGTGATGGGATGAGGCTCATCAGCGGATAGCTCTGTTCGGTGCGGGTGCGCGAATGCGACCACGACACGGAGCCGCCCAGCTCCCACGACCAGTTCTCAGTGCGCTGACGCCAGTTAACCGGCACCGCAAATGACACATACTCCTGAGGGCTGTAGTAGCCACCCTGACCCAACGTATAACCGCTCAGGTCTTTCTGGTAGTGCCAAATCATATTGTTTAGCCCCACCGTTACCCGGCGGTTATTCTCGTTGATGACCTTGTAGTAGTAGCCGGTCATCCAGCGTACGCGCCAGTTATCAGCCACGTTTTTGCCGGTAAGCTGATCGCCGCTAAGGGACGCCCATACGCCGTTGGCTTCGCCTTTGTCATAACTCAGGCTCAGACCGCCGCCGTCAGCACGCACGCCGCCCCAGGTGGTGCCAGGATGCGCGCCGCTGCTGTTATCTTTTTGCCCGCCAAACGCTAACAGCGAGCTGGAGATCGGACGACGGTGCGCATTCACGGTATAACCCAGAGGGCCAACATCGCTGCTGTAGCTCAGCCCACCCACCACATCAACCACGTTGAAGCCCATCGGGGTAGTACCGATATCGGCGTCCCAGGTGTCGTTCTTCCAGCCGATAGCGACGCTGGCGCCATTACCGGATTGGTTTTTCGAGCCGTAGCAGGTGGCTAAATCACAGGTGCCCCACTGCTCTTTATAGGCATTATTTTTGTCGGCAGAGAAGCTGCCGGCGTCCATATTGATCAAATCTGAGCGGAAGAACATGCGGCCATCAGAGAGCGGCGCATCCACCTGGAACATGGTGGTGTGTGCTTTCAGATCCGAGTAACCGCCCGTACCGCTGGAGCCCCAAAATTCATGCTGCAACGTGACGTTAAGATCTTGCTGACGATAGAGATCGGCGGCATCGCTACGCACACCGCGCTTGAGCCAGTCGTCTTTTTCGTCGTTGCGAGTCAGGCGAGTGAAGCTGTCGTTATCCTGAGGACGCGTTGGCGTCACCTGCGCCGCCACCATCGCATCTTTGTAGGTTTCCAGCGCCTGTTTCGGATCCCCACTCTGCGCCTGATAGCTCGCCGCATCGCGCAGTACCATCGCACTTTCCATCGATGGCGGCTGGGATTTAGCCTGCGGTATCAGCGCAGTCATTATCTTCTGCGCCGTCTCGGTATCGCCAAGCTGCGCGTTCACCAGCGCAATACGCCGCTGGGTATTCAGCGAGCGTTCGCCCTCGGCGGACAGTTCAGCAAGCTGCTGGCGAGCAGCCAGTTTATTGCCGTCTGCAGCGTACACTTCGGCCAGGCCCAGATGAGCATCTTCGTCATGCGGATCTTTTTTCAGCACGGCGTTGTATTCGGCTAACGCGGTCGCGGTATCGCCACGCTGCTGCGCCCAGTCGGCCAGCGTCGAGTGAATCCGCGCCGATTCCGGCTGCTGTTTTAACAGCGCAATTGCCTGAGCTTCCTGGCCGCCATCACGCAGGCGGTTAGCCTGAGCAATAATCTGGTCGTTGCGCAGGCGCGTATCCAGTTCGCGGATGTTATCCGTCCACTGTGACGTCGGCAGCGCGGCCAGATGCGTTAGCGCCGCCTGATCCTGTCCATTACCGGACATATACAGCGAATAGGCGTACACCTGATCGGTATCAGTCGGTTTTTTGCGCGCCAGATTGAGCATCAGATTATCGGCTTCGCTTTTCTTCCCGGCGCTCACCAGGTCGCTAGCCAGTCGGTAGGTCGTCCATACATCATCCGGCGACATGGCTAAGCGACGACGCTGTACTTCAGCCGCCTCAGCCCAACGCCCTTGTTTTTCCAGCGTTTCAGCCTGCTGCGATAACCGGTCATTCGTCAGGCTACGCTCAATATCATCAATGCTGCGCCGTTGGCTGGCAGAGAGGGTGTTGATAAAGTCGGTGGCTTTCTCAGGCGATTGTTCACGGTAGATATTGGCCAGGCCGCGCACCGCACCGCTGTTGGTACGATCAAGACGCAGTGCCTGCTGGTAGTAACGCTCGGCGCTGGCGCTATCTTTACGCGCCAGTGCGACATCACCCAGCCCCTGTACTGCGTAGCTGTCGGTAGCGTCGAGTTTGTGTGCTTGCTGGTAGAGATTTTCAGCCTGCGCAACATTTCCGGCCTTGAGCGCCGCATCGGCTTTACGCAGCAACGGCCAGTATATCTGCCAGGTTTGCGGTTTATTGGCCTCAGCTTCGGCCGCGGCCGCCTTCTGGCGGAATACCGGATCGGCGAGCTGTTTTTGCTGCTCGGCCAATAGCGTACGCGCGTCATTGGCATCGTCGCCGCTGTCGATGACCTGCAGGAATTGCTGTAATGCTTTCTCGCTGCCAGGGCTGACGGGCTGTTTTTTGATATCGTTAAGCCAGATATCACCCGCCGTTCCGCGCCCGCTGGACGATTTCGCCATCTGTTCGAGGACACCATATGCTGCAGCACGTTGATCGTTAGACAACAGCATATTCGCCAGCGCCGCTTGTAGGCTGACGTTGCCTGGATTCTGTTTGTTCAGCGCCTGAAGATGGCCCATAGCCTCTGCTTCACGCCCTGATATACGCGCCACCGTCGACCAATATTCTACGGCCAGATCGCCATCCGGCGGCGGGCCATCAAAGGCTTTCTCGTAGTTCGCCACCGCTTCCGGAACGTGTCCGGTGGTCGCCTGGAGGCGCGCCTGCTGGAGCGCCTGACGCCCAGCGCTACCGTTCAGGCCCATTTCAACCCGCGACGTTTTGTATTCCGTCGAGCCTGGAGCCACCTGAGCCAGTTTCTCTAACTGCTTTTGCGCTCCGGCCGTATCGTTTTGACGCAGCAGGTAACGCAGACGCGCTGCCAGCACCTGCGGGTTGTTGGGATCAATCAACTCCAGCCTGTACAGCGATTGCTGCACCAAATCATCCCGTTTGCTGGCCTCTCCCAAACGCACCTGGCTGAGCAAATGCTCTTCGACCGAGGTATCCGCATAGCCTGGCTGAACCAGCGTCAGGCCCAGAGAGAGTGTGATTAAACTTAGTGTGAACTTGCGCATTCCTGGCCCCAGTCAGGTAGTAATTCGCCGCGGGCGTTGAAGCGAAAACGGTGTTGATCCCAGCCCTGCCCAAAGAGGGTCAGAACATAATTGTAATACGCATCCGCGCCGGGAAAATTATCAGCAACGCGCTGCCGCTGAGCGGCCTGGGCGTCACGGTTTTGTAAGAATGGGAGTAAAGAAGCTGAAAAACCAACCGGGCCATTACCGGTTACTTTGCCGGTGGCAATCGCCACTTTTTCCGGGGGAAGCCCCTGCTTGACGGTCTGCGCCGCCATCGCGTTAAAGCGTTTAAGCAGAGGTGCTTTTTGCGGGTCTGCGTCATGCATCATGCCAATCCACAGATAGACACGAATCGCATCATAGCTACCGATGACATCCGCGGCCTTTACCTGCCAACCGTGGGTTTTATCATAGCCCACCCAATCCGGGGAAAAGCCTTTCGGCGCAGTCTCCAGCAGCAGCTTCAGGTTAGTGTCACGCAGGGTCGTCCACGGCGCACCGAAACGACTGAAATACTGGGCCACCTGTGGAGGGAAATAGCTTGGGTTAAAGCGCCAGTGTTTCTCCTCAGCAAAGCCTACTCGTCCGGGCAGCAGCATGAGTCCTAATCCCGGTACTTTCACCACTTCGCCTTCGGCAATTTTCGCCAACAGCGCTTTCCCGGTGGCGGTGTAATCGTCGTTTTTCCACAGCCGACCGGCTTCCAGCAGCGTCCAGGCGATCCAGACATCAGAGTCGGATGCTGAATTGGTATCCAGCACCGTCCATTCGTTGTCACCCTTTTTCCCCCACAGCCAGGCGGGGAGGTGCTCGCGCAGGGAGCCTTCGGCGAGGTTGTTCTGCGTCCAATTCAGCAAGGTCGCGAACATCTCACGATCGTTCGCCGCCAGGGCAAAGAACAGCGCGTAGCTTTGCCCCTCTGAGGTGGTGATTTTGCGGGCGTCGCTGGTATCAATCACGCGCCCTTCTGTGCTGACGTACTCTTTTTTGAACTGTTCCCAGGCAGGCCAGTTACAGGCTGCCTGGGCTTGTCCGCACAGGGCGCTTAACAACACGATCCAGCGTAACATCCTCATCGCGGCTTACTCGTCTTCCGGATTCAAACGACGGCGGCTGATGATACGTAGCAGTCGCCACAATACCCATGCCAGCAGCACGATGCTGATAGCGGCAAAGATGGCCAGCAGAACCGGGTGGTTAGACAGAGCGAACCACACGCGTTCAAACCATGGCAGGTGGCCCACATAGTACACATCACCCACACGCAGGCTGTTCACGCCGGATTCGCGGATAACCGACACCGAACCAAACATGGCCGCGCGTTTACCGCTGTCATTCAGCGCATCATTGAGCAGGCTGTAGCCTTTGTCGCTATCGGCCAGCAGCGCAACCACGCTACGTTGTTTGTGGTACGGCGATTCAAAGCCCACGATAGCCGCCATCGGACCGGAGGATGAAACCTCGGTTTGTATGCTGGCAGTGCGGTCATCCTCGTCCACGTAGATGCTCGGCAGATCGTTGTGGCGTACCGGCGTTTTCACCCAGCTTTGGGTCGCATCCACCAGCAGATCCACTTTCTTATCGTCTTTCAGCGATTGTGGAATTGAGCCAATCAGCAGCAGGTCGGCATCTTTGTTGGCAATCTGGCTACCATCATCGGTAATCGTCATGTTCGTACCCGCCAGACCGCTCTGACCGCCAATCACCGCGACGGTGTTCAGCAGCGTGCTGAACTGTTCTTCAGACGGTTTTTTCGGCATCACGATAGTCGTGTCGGAGAGATCCGCCATCCGCGTGAACGGGAAGCCCGCGTTGGCAAACGTACGCAGGTCCGGCATCGGCAGGAAGTGATAGTAATGCGAGAAATCGATGGTCGAATCATCGCCCAGCACTACGTGGTTCTGCACCGGCTGGAAAGTCACACAGCTGTCGATTGTGCCGCCCGGCATCGGGTTCGAGTACTGGAAGTCAAAGCGCAGTTGGTTCATCGCACCCAGACGCAGCGCCGGAATGCTGACATCGTTTTTACCGTCCAGCAGACCTTGTAACACCGGCAGGCGCATCATCAGTTTGTTGATGTCCTGGCTGCTATTCAGGCTAAACGACTGTAAGAACTGGTTGTTCAGGCTGATATCCATGCGTGAGCTGTCTTTGATAGCCGGCATGGTGTAGCGATATTTCAAGTCCATATCGATACCGGTGCTGCGCAGCAAATACAAGTCCGGCGGCAGGTTCAGCGACAGGTTGATAGACGCCGGTTCCAGCCCGGTAGACTGCAGCTGTTGCTCATAGGTTTTCAGCTCGCCGAAGGTCACTGGGCGATCGGTACGTACCCAGTTTGGTGCATCGTACGGCACGCGAGCCAGCAGCGGTTTGACTTCATTGACCGTCACGCTGTTGCCACGGAACAGAATGTTCCCCGCCGCAATACCCTGCGCCGCTTTCAGCAAATCTTTATCATCACGCCCAAACACCACCAGCAGCTTCATGTACGGGTTGTTCGGGTGATCGATCATTTCGATCGTCGGCGCGGTAACCGGCGGATGTTCGCGCAGGAAGTCCGGACGATGATCGTTGGTCGCAAAGACTATCGCGTTTCGATCCGGCAGTGCGTTATACAGCACCGGGAAGGTCTGACCGCGCCAGCCGGATTTCGCACCAAACCACGAAGCGATAATCGCTGCCGCCTGCTGCTGCTGCAGGTCCGGGGAACCGGTAAATACCATCGGCAGTTTCAGCGCGCGGTTATCGCGAGCGTCAAAGAATGGTACCGGGAAATGAGACAGGTCATTACGCACCTTCAGCGACTGGTAGGTTAAATCCAGCGAGCTGTTACGGCCCACATCCAGCCAAATGGTGTTGTTCGACGGGTTTTCACAGACGTCACGGTAATGGCCCACAAACTCGAGGCGCACCCGGTTAAAGTCGGTGATGTAAAGCGGATCAACGGGCACCTGCGCCGTCACCTTTTTACCCAACTGCTCTTTGGTGACCGGCAGGACACCCATCAACTCTTCGTTGAGGTACACCTTGAGCTGTGAAGTCACCGGCTGCAGCGACGGTGACGGCGTATAGGTTAGATTCAGCAATGCTTTCGACACCACTTCATCGCTACGCATACCAAATTCAACCCCACCGTTCGGGTTAGACCCGCGCAGTACCATGCTGCCCGGAGGTGGCGCAATCTGAGCAAAAGAAAGCTTTACGTCGCGCGTCGGCGCATCTTCCACCACTACCGGTGTGTTCGCAGGCGTAGCCGCTTCCACCGAAGCCGCTGCGTTATCCTGAACAGACGGAGTAACTGATACCGCTGTTGTTGGTTCTGAATGCGTCGTGAGCGGTAGTAAACTACCTACGCCCACTGCCACTGCACAAATCCAGGAAAGGTTTCTTTTCATCGTGTAATCATCATTATTGTTGTTGAGCCATAGCCGATAGCGGATGCTCGATAACAGCCTCTCGCTCTGGACGACGCGGTACAAATGAAGCCACCCATGCCACTAGCGAGGTGAGCGACCGGAAAATTTCTTTTGCCACCGGCGGCGCAAACTCGGCCAGGTGACGATAACCACGGAATCCTAGCTTCAGGATATCCATCAGACTTTCCAGCGGTTTATCTTCCGGGAAGCTGTCCTGCCAGAGCGCCCACGTATCCGCACGCGCAAACGTACACTGCACAAAATCAATATGTTGACGGGTACTCATCGGCAGTAATTTAAGCCCCACTTCACTCCCCTGGACGCGCACAACCTGGGTTGGGAAGACATATTCTTGTTGACCACGTTTGAGCAGTAAGTTGACCTTCTGCTCTTCCAGCACCTGGGCGTCGCCGTTAATGTGGATCCCCACACCGCCGTCGGAGAAGTCGTGTACCGTACAGGAGAAGAGATGGCCGTCTTCGCGGGAAATCGCCCCAGGCATCTTAATTTCCACACGGTGCGAGCGGCGCACCTGCTTACTTTCTACCGATACCGCCACTGCGCCACCGAGAATAACCAGGTTGTAGAACACCCATACCAGGCTCACCCAGATGGTGAAATGTTCGTCTGCCGGGCCATACATGTAACGCCAGATACCAAACGCCACGCCCACCAGGTTTAGCAACACGAGGAAGATATACGGCCGGGAAATCACCCAGTCGACATACTCCTCTTTCACCAAACCGCCCTTCGCCGTGACGTTGAAGGTCCCTTTGTGCGGCGCAAACAGCGCGACCATGGTTGGCGGCGCGATGTACCAGGCCAGCACGGTTTCGTAGATTTCGCTCCAGAAAGAGTGGCGATATTTGCCCTGAATCTTGGAGTTGGTCAGGCTGGCGTGAATCATGTGCGGCAAGACAAACAGCGCAATCATCAGCGCCGGAGCGTAGATGATATAGGCGTGCAGCAGCAGGAAGGCCAGCGGAGCCGTCAGGAAGATCAAGCGCGGCACACCGGACAAGAAGTGGAACATCGCGTTGAGGTAGCACAACCGTTGAGGCAGCTTCAATCCCTTGCCAAACAATGGGTTATCAAGGCGGAAGATTTGCACCATGCCTCGCGCCCAGCGTATTCGCTGGCCAATGTGCGCCGACAAACTTTCGGTTGCCAGTCCCGCCGCCTGCGGTAGACGCATATAGGCAGAGGTGTAACCCAGACGGTGAAGTCGCAGCGAGGTATGCGCATCTTCGGTTACGGTTTCGACGGCGATACCACCGATTGCATCCAGTGGTTCACGTCGGATAACCGCACAGGAGCCGCAGAAGAAGGTGGCATCCCACATGTCGTTACCATCCTGCAGCAGCCCGTAAAACAGCGTCCCTTCGTTCGGCGTTTTACGGAAACGGCCCAGGTTACGTTCAAACGGATCGGGCGAGAAGAAGTGGTGCGGCGTCTGCATCATCGCCAGCTTCTTATCTTTCAGGAACCAGCCCATGGTCATTTGCAGGAATGAGCGCGTCGGCACGTGGTCACAGTCGAAAATAGACACAAACTCGCCTTTCGCATATTTCAAGGCGTTGTTGATGTTCCCGGCTTTCGCGTGTTCATGGGTGGCTCGGGCAATATACTCTACGCCAACATCCCTGGCGAACTGACGGAACTCCTCGCGATTACCATCATCAAGGATCCAGACCGATATTTTATCTTTCGGCCAGTCGATACCGAGCGAAGCGTAAACGGTATTTTTAACGACGTTAAGGTCTTCGTTATAGGTCGGGATAAAGATGTCCACCGACGGCCATTTACTGAGATCTTTCGGCAGCGGAACGGGCTGACGGTTCAGCGGCCACACCACCGGGAAGTAGCCGAGCACCAGCACAATCCAGGCATAGGTTTCAGCAAACAGCAGAATCAGCCCGCAGACCAGGCTTGTCGGGTCGTTCCAGTTTAACGTTGAGGTATAGCGCCACCAGATATAGCGGCAGGATACGGTTAACGACAGGACAATCAGCATCAGCGCGGAGAAGCGCCCTGGAATTCGTCGCACCAACAGCGCAACGCCCCACAGCAACATCAGGAAGGTAAACTGCGCCAGCGGTGTAAACGGCTGAGTCACGCACACCAGCGCCAGAATCAGCGACAATGTGACGACCACGCCCAGAATTAAGCGTCGTAATTTCGGGCTAAGGTGTGCCAGTTCTTTCTTATCGTCAAGATGGCCGGTTTGCAGAGTGACCCGTTCCGGCAACTTGTGCAGCCACTGGGTATAACGCTCACGCAGATTCTCAATGCTCGCGCGAGGACGCCACTCGGTCGGTTTACGTTCCTCTGGCGGCTTGCTGACAATCAGCCAGATGGCCTGCAGCACATAGCGCAGCGGGTCCAGCGGGCGAGGACGATGGCAATCAATATGGGGGAACAGTTGTTCATGACGTTCGCGCATCGCCTGAAAACGCGGATTTTCCAGGGGCATCACTATCCAGGCCATGGCCACCCAGAAACACGCCAGCGTCGCGCTAAGCCAGGAGGACCCAGCACGGCGATAACCCAGGTAGCGCGTCTGTAAACGCGCGTATACCGACGGGACAAAAATCCAGTGGGCAAGGCGAATCATGCTTCGCTCTCCACCGTCTGCTGGCTGGCATAGTGCATCAGACACCAGTTGGCGAGGGTGATCATCTCTTCGGCAGCCAGAGAGTCGTGACGATATTCGCCTAGCGGTTGTTTATTGGCGAGGCTTTCCGCCATCGCTTCATCCGCGTGCACCACGACCGGCAGCATCCGACGTTGAGTCTGTAGCCATACCTGGAAAAGGTCTTCCTGTAACGGGCTACTCATCCGCAGGCCGTTAATCAGCAGGTTTGAATCAGCGGGCTGCAGCTGTTGGTGTAAGCGGATATGGCAGTTGGCATCGAGTTGAACAATCGTTAACGTGTGGTGGCAGATATCCACCAGAGAAGGCGTCCACGGATAGAAACCGTGCGGGAGATCGATCAGTATCCACTGATAGCGCCCCTGGCGCTGTAGCGTTTGTGCAATATCGACAATCGCCGCGAGCGTATTGCCCAGCGCGCCAATATTTTGCTGTTCGCTGGCCTGCAATTTACCGAATGGCAGTACATCAATCTGTGCCGTGTAACGTAAAGCGGTATCGCGCCAGTCTTGTCCGTCGATAACTGCGCGGGCCCAGCCGCTATGACGGTCAATATCATCGTTGAACGACAGGCGCAGCATATTGTCAGGACAGGCGTCGATAACTAACACCGATTCCCCAAGCAACTGCAATGACCACGCAAGAGCTGCCGTGATAGACGTCGCGCCAACGCCGCCACGGATGCCCTGTAATCCCAGAATAGCCATTATGGCTTCCTTATTTTTGTTCGACTTTTTGTTCTGCAAACTCTGCCAGCAGCGGCCAACGCTTAAACGCGGCGGCTAATTTTTCACGCTGGGAAATATCAGTGTAATCTATATCGGGCAAGGAGAAAGCCCGGCTCAATGCGAGAAAATCGTTCTGAAAAGTATAACCTAGTTGAGAATCCACAGAGGTTTTGGGTTCATTATCTGACATTTTTATGTGCCCTCAGAAATCAAAGTCCGAATACGCCGCGTCAATCGAAGGGCAACCTTTCCAGGAAATTCGTTTATACTCATCATACTTTCGATTGCAGATGCGTCGCGTTCACTCATCTCAACCACATAGTTATGCAAAATAGTTATGCAGGTTTCAGAAAAGTTACAGACTTATCACCTGACGATAACTCGTGCTATTTAGAGTATACATGCTAAATCTGATGCTATTTAATTTCAATATTAGGTTTATTCTGCCGTTTACACTAGTAAACTTATACGCAGAATTATCGTCGATAAGAGGGATGCGATGAACCCCATATTTACTCTTGGCATCCAGTCATTGTGGGATGAAGTGAGCCATATGCCGACTGGCGGCGTGTGGTGGATTAATACCGACCGCCATGAAGATGCCGTCAGCCTGCTTAACCAGACGCTATCCGCACAGCAAAACGATGCGAAGGTAGCCGTGGTAAGCATGGGGGAAAACCCCAATGACATCATTGAAATAAATGATAATCGTGGCCCGAAAAAAATTTCGCTATTCACCATGCAGAATAACCCAGATGGTCTATACTGCATGCGCCGCGATTTGCTCTGTACATTAGATCCCAAAGATTATTTGGTGATCCTTTTATGCTCCCACAATACGTGGGGAAACATTCCTTCCGCTAAACTCCAGCATTGGTTGAACAAAACTCAGCAATGGGCAAAATACCATCAATGCACTTTGTTAATACTAAATCCTGGAATCAACGCCGATACTCAGACCTCGTTATTATTAGGTGAGTATCGTTCGCTTTCAGGTCTGGCAAGTTTACGTTACCAGGGTGATAGTCAACTTCTGGATATTGTTTTCTGGGCTAACGAAAAAGGCGTGAGCGCACGTCAACAGCTGCTAATTAATCAAAAAGACGATGGCTGGCATTTAGCTCAGGACGAAGTTGCGAACGTTCAGCCACGCAGCGATGAAAAAACGGTACTGAGTAATATCAATATTCTTGAAGGGGCTCCGGCACTTTCAGAACACTGGGTGTTATTTGATACCAATGACGCCGTCTTTAATGCCGCTCGTACCGCGCAGGCCGCCACGGTCATATTCTCACTTTCGCAAAATAGCCAGATAGAGGCTCTTGCCCGCAACATTCATACGCTGCGTCGCCAACGCGGCAGCGCGCTAAAACTTATCGTTCGCGAAGCAACCGCCTGTTTGCGCGCCACCGACGAACGGCTGTTATTAAGCTGTGGTGCAAACGTGGTGATTCCGGCCTCGGCACCGTTATCTCGCAGCCTGACGTTAATCGAAAGCGTACAAACACAGCAGTACACCCGCCACGTACCGGAAGATTTAACCACCCTGCTGGCCAATACGGAACCGCTGAAGCTGAAGGGTTATCAGACGTGGGACGTATTCTGCGATGGGGTGCAAAAAATCGTGAACAATACGCTGTTACCGGCTGACGGTAAGGGCGTCATGGTGGCACTGCGCCCGGCACCAGGTCTGCGTGTTGAACAGGCGCTGACCCTGTGTCGCCCGCACCGTATGGGCGATATTGTGACGATTGCTGACCGCCGCCTGGTACTGTTCCTGCCATTCTGCCGGGTTAACGACCTGGACAAAGCGCTGAACCATATCTTCCCGCTGCCAACCGGCGATATTTTCTCTAACCGTATGATTTGGTTTGAAGATAAACAAATCGCTGCGGAGCTGGTTAACATGCGCGATGTGAAGCCTGAGCTGTGGACCAAGCCGCTGGATATTGCGCCAAAACCGAAAAACGTGATTAACGCGACCTATGAAGGCAATGCCTGGCGTCGTTATCCTGAGCCTATGCGCCTGTCTACAGAGACCGGAGAGAAACCGTCATGATGTCGATAAGCGATATTATTCAACTTGTTGTGCTTTGTGCGCTGATCTTTTTCCCGCTGGGCTATCTGGCGCGCCATCATCAGCGACGCATAGTGAACACATTCCGTCTGATCTTTCTTAAACCCCGTTATGTTAAACCAGTAGGCGTATTACGCCGGGATCTGGCCGTCAGGGCAAAATCAAAAAATGACTAAATCGACGCAAAACGCCGCCACTACCCCTTCCCCGCTTTGGCATTATTGGCGGGGGCTATCCGGCTGGAACTTTTATTTCCTGGTCAAGTTTGGCTTGCTGTGGGCTGGATACCTGAATTTCCACGCCATGATGAACCTGGTGTTCATGGCGTTCTTACTCTTCCCGCTGCCTAACAGCCGACTTCATCGCTGGCGGCAGTGGATCGCCATTCCCGTTGGGTTTGCCCTTTTCTGGCATGATACCTGGCTGCCTGGCCCGGAAAGCATCTTGAGCCAGGGGTCACAGGTCGCCGGTTTTAGCGCCGACTATCTGTGGGATCTGGTGACTCGCTTCATCAACTGGCAGATGATCGGTGCATTCTTTGTGCTGCTCGTTGCCTGGTTATTCTTAAATCAATGGCTTCGTCTGACCGTCTTTGTGGTCATCGCGATGATCTGGGTCAACCTGACTGCGCTGCTCGGCCCTTCCTTTACGCTGTGGCCAACCGGGCAAAACGGCAGCGCAACCACCGTCCAGACGACGGCACCCACCACGACAACAGCGGCCTCCTCCAGCAGCGATATTCCGCCACAAACCGCCGCGCCAACGTCCGATAACCTGAACGCCTGGCTCACCAGCTTCTACGCATCTGAAAGCAAGCGCGTCACCACGTTCCCGACGCAGCTTCCTGCAGACGCGCAGCCATTTGACCTGCTGGTCATTAATATCTGTTCTCTGGCGACGTCCGATATCGAAGCCGCAGGTTTACTGCAGCACCCGCTGTGGTCCCACTTTGACATTCGCTTTAGCGATTTCAACTCCGCGACCTCTTACAGCGGCCCGGCGGCTATCCGTTTGCTGCGCGCCAGCTGCGGTCAGCCATCGCACACAGACTTGTATCAACCGGCAGGCAACCAGTGCTACCTGTTTGATAATTTATCCAAACTGGGCTTTACCCAACATCTGGCGCTGGACCACGACGGCGTATTTGGCGACTTCCTCAAAGAAGTGCGTGAATACGGCGGCATGCAAAGCCCGCTGATGGATCAAAGCAATCTGCCGGTTAACCTGCGTTCCTTTGATAACTCACCGGTATACGACGATCTGGCCGTACTGAACCGCTGGTTAAAAAACGAAGAGACCGCTGCGGGCGGGCGGACGGCGACCTTCTATAACATTCTGCCGCTGCACGATGGCAACCACGAGCCGGGACAAAGCAAACCGGCGGATTACAAAGTTCGCGCGCAGAAACTGTTTGATGAACTGGATGCCTTCTTTACCGAGCTGGAAAAATCAGGTCGTAAAGTGATGGTCGTTGTAGTGCCTGAGCATGGTGCGGCGCTGCAGGGCGATAAAATGCAGGTCTCTGGTCTGCGTGATATCCCAAGCCCATCTATTACCCACGTTCCAGCAGCCGTCAAATTCTTTGGCATGAAGGCTCCGCATCAGGGCACGGCGATTGATATCAACCAGCCAAGCAGCTATCTGGCAATTTCTGAACTGGTAGCACGCGCCGTTGACGGTAAAATCTTCACTGAAGACAACGTCGACTGGTCAGCCTACACCGGTAATCTGCCGCAGACAGCCGCAGTCTCCGAAAACGCCAACGCCGTTGTCGTTCAGTACCAGGGCAAACCATACGTTCGCCTGAACGGCGGCGCCTGGGTGCCATACCCGCAGTAACAATGAAAAGGCCGCCGGGTTTTACCCCGGCGGCCCAACGCATTTCCCTTCTTAGCAAAACGCTTTTCTGCTATACCGCTTTCTCTGGATTCTCATCCTGATCGACCGCGAAGCACGCCACCAGCTGTCCACCATAGTCTTTCAACTGCGGCTGAAGCTGAGTGCACGGCCCGAAGCGACGGCGACAGCGGGCATTGAACGCACAACCCGGAGGCGGGTTCAGCGGGCTTGGCAGTTCGCCGGTCAGTTTAATACGCTCGCGACGTTCGTCCGGGTTCAAGCGCGGCGTGGCGGAGAGCAGCGCCTGCGTGTACGGATGTTGAGGGTTGTTGAAGATCTGGTCCTTCGTCCCTTTCTCCACGCAGCGTCCCAGATACATCACCATCACTTCGTCCGCGATATGTTCCACTACCGATAGGTCGTGGGAGATAAAGACATAGGACAACCCCAGCTCCTGCTGCAAATCCATCATCAGGTTTAATACCTGTGCACGCACGGAAACGTCGAGCGCGGAGACCGGTTCGTCGGCAATCACCACGTCGGGATCGAGCATCAAGCCACGGGCAATCGCGATACGCTGACGCTGACCGCCGGAAAACATATGCGGGTAGCGATCATAGTGCTCGGTTTTCAGCCCCACTTTCGCCATCATCGCCAGCGCCTTTTCACGGCGCTGCTCTTTGCTAAGCGAAGTGTTTATCTGCAATGGTTCTTCCAGAATCTGCCCCACTTTCTTACGCGGGTTCAGGGAACCGTACGGGTTCTGGAACACAATCTGGATTTTCTGCCGCCGCAGTTTCTGGGCGTGCGGGTCGTGCTTGAGCAGATCCTGGCCCTGGTAATAGAGCTCACCGCCGGTCGGGATTTCAATCATCGTCAACAGGCGGCCAAGAGTGGATTTCCCACAGCCCGATTCACCCACGACCGCCAGCGTTTTACCGCGCTCAAGGGTAAACGATACGCCGTCCAGCGCTTTCACCAGGCGCTCAGGGGCAAAAAAGCCCTTCTTCACCGGGTAGTGTTTTTTCAGGTCAATGGCTTGCAGCAGCGGCTGCTGCGAGGTGGCCTCGTGCGTACTCATAATGTGGGCCTCCCGGCATCATCGAGTGGGTAGTGGCATTTCGACTGGCGACCGCCATTAAGCAGATTCAGTTCAGGTTCAACGCTGCGGCATTTATCGGTTGCATACGGGCAGCGTGGGTTCAGCAGACAGCCGTTCGGGCGATCGTATTTACCCGGCACCACGCCCGGCAACGACGCTAGACGCGCTTTATCCTGAGCAAACTCCGGCAGCGCGCGCAGCAAGGCCTGGGTATAGGGATGACGAGGGGCGCGGAAAATATCGTTCGCCGCCCCGGTTTCCACAACCTGACCTGCGTACATCACGATAATTTTGTGTGCAGCCTCTGCCACCAGCGCCAGATCGTGGGTTATCAGAATCAGCGCCATGTTCTCTTTTTGCTGCAGTTCCAGCAGCAGCTCAATGATCTGCGCCTGAATGGTCACGTCCAGCGCCGTCGTCGGTTCATCGGCGATCAGCAGCTTCGGACGACAGGCGATGGCCATGGCTATCATCACACGCTGGCTCATACCACCGGAAAGCTGGTGCGGATAAACGTCAAGACGTGATGCCGGGTCCGGAATACCGACCTGATTCAACAGGTCAATCGCCCGCTGACGGCGGGTTTTCTTGTTACCACCCTGATGCACCTTGATGGCTTCCATAATCTGGAAACCGACGGTGTAGCACGGGTTGAGGCTGGTCATCGGGTCCTGGAAGATCATCGCCACTTCGGCGCCCACCAGATTACGACGTTCTTTCTCTGAAATGCGTTTCAGATCCTGACCGTTAAACTGCAGGCTCTCGGCCATTACGCGGCCGGGATAGTCAATCAGCCCCATGATCGCCAGCGAGCTGACGGATTTCCCGGAGCCGGATTCCCCGACGATACCGACCACTTCACCCTGATTTACGCTGTAGCTCACGCGGTCTACGGCTTTAAACGGTGTGCCCTCGTCACCGAAGTGCACCGATAATTTATCTACATTTAATAACGCCATCTCGAACCTCTTACTGCTTCAGTTTGGGATCGAGCGCGTCACGCAGACCGTCACCCATCAGGTTAAATGCCAGCACCGTCAGCAAAATCGCTAGGCCCGGGAAGGTCACAACCCACCAGGCGCTTTGCGCGAACTGCAGAACGTCAGAGAGCATGGTGCCCCATTCCGGCGTAGGCGGCTGTGCGCCCATCCCCAGGAAGCCAAGGGCAGCCATATCGAGAATGGCGTTAGAAAAACCGAGCGACGCCTGAACAATCAGCGGCGCCAGGCAGTTTGGGAAAATATTGACGAACATCTGGCGCATCGCACCGGCACCCGCCACGCGAGAGGCGGTCACGTAGTCGCGGTTGACCTCCACCAGCACCGCCGCGCGCGTTAAGCGGACGTAGTGCGGTAAGGCAACAAAGGTCAGCGCCAGCGCGGCGTTACCAATAGAAGGACCGAAGATCGCCACCAGTACCAGCGCCAGCAGCAGGCTTGGCAGTGCCAGCATGATATCGACGACGCGCATGATGATGTTGTCGACGATGCCGCCGAAGTAACCGGCAACCAGCCCCAGCACAACCCCCATGACCAGCGAAAGTACCACCACCAGACAACCCACCAGCAGCGACAGTCGCGCGCCGTACATCAGGCGCGACAGCACATCGCGGCCGACGTCATCGGTACCAAACAGATGCGCCCATGAGCCACCTTCCTGCCATGCAGGCGGTGCCAGAAGGGTATCGCGGAACTGATCTGCCGGGTTATACGGCGCAATCCAGTTGGCGAAGATAGCAATAAACAGCACGATGACCACGTAGACAAGGCCAATGACGGCGCCTTTATTGCGTTTAAAGTAGTGCCAGAATTCCTGGAAAGGGGTCATCGGCACCGGTGCGGACACCGCTTTGTTCTCAGTAACTTGTGTCATGACGGCCCCTTACTTCTTATGACGGATGCGCGGGTTTACCACGCCGTACAGCAGGTCTACCAGCAGGTTGACGAGAATAATCATCGTCGCCACCAGCAGCACCCCGCCCTGAACCACCGGATAGTCGCGGCGCTGCAGAGCATCAATCAACCAGCGTCCCAGGCCTGGCCAGGAGAAGATGGTTTCCGTCAAAATGGCCCCGGCCAGCAGCGTACCGACCTGAAGGCCGATAACGGTGACCACCGGCAGCATCGCGTTACGCAGCGCGTGAACCACGATGACGCGCATCCGGGTCAACCCCTTGGCGCGGGCGGTACGGATGTAATCTTCACCCAGTACTTCCAGCATCGACGAACGGGTCATACGCACGATAACCGCCAGAGGGATCGTGCCGAGCACCATCGCTGGCAAAATCATATGCGCCAGCGCATCGATAAAGTTGCCCTCTTCGCCCCAGATAGCGGTATCAATCAACATGAAACCGGTCAGCGGGTTGCTGTCATCAAGGAACACCATATCGCTGACACGCCCGGAGACCGGCGTCAGGTTCCACTGCACCGATACCAGCATAATCAGCATCATGCCCCACCAGAAAATCGGCATGGAGTAGCCGGTCAGCGCCAGGCCAACCGCGGTATGATCGAAGATGGAACCGCGTTTAACCGCAGCCAGTACGCCAACCGGGATCCCGACGGCGATAGCAAAAATCATGGCGCAGATACCGAGTTCCAGCGTCGCTTTAAAACGCGGCACGAACTCGTCCCACACCGGAAGTCGGCTTTTTAATGAAATCCCTAAGTCACCGTGCAGTACGCCCCAGATATAGTGGAGGTACTGTTGCCACATCGGCTTATCGAGGCCGAGTTCAGCCAGCAGCTGGGCGTGGCGCTCAGGGGAAATACCGCGTTCGCCGGCCATAATCATCACCGGATCGCCGGGGATCATATGCACGAAGGCAAACGTCAGGAGGGTGATACCGATAAACGTTGGGATCACCAGACCCAACCGTTTGAGGATAAACTGCAACATAGCCCTGATTCTCTATAATGACGGCCCGCCTGGTCACAGGACGTCTGTATTGCTCACAAATCTGCCGCCAGTCCCAAACGAGACAGACGCAGATACGGCGCGGCTTCCCACCCCAAGGGGGGTAGGAAGCGTGCGCTGCCGGTTAAGGCGTCGTCTTTATTATTCGATGGATACGTTTTCGAAGTGGTGCTTACCTAATGGATCAACCACATAGCCTTTGACTTCTTTACGCACCGGCTCGTATACGGTGGAGTGGGCAACAATCAGCGCTGGCGCTTGATCGTGCATCACTACCTGAGCCTGTTTGTACAGTTCAACGCGTTTTTCGTGGTTGTCAGTCGCACGTGCCGGCTGAATCAGGTCTTCAAACGGCTTGTAGCACCAGCGAGAGTAGTTAGAACCATCTTTGGCGGCTGCGCAGCTGAACAGCGTCGCGAAGAAGTTGTCCGGATCCCCATTGTCGCCGGTCCAGCCCATCATGACAGCCTGGTGTTCACCGGCTTTCGCACGCTTGAGGTATTCGCCCCACTCGTAGGTCACGATTTTGGCCTGTACGCCGATTTTCGCCCAGTCAGCCTGAATCATCTCAGCCATGCGGCGAGCGTTCGGGTTGTATGGACGCTGTACCGGCATCGCCCACAGCTCAACGGTGAAGCCTTTATCCTGGCCCGCTTCTTTCAGCAGTGCCTTGGCTTTTTCCGGATCGTAGCTGTAGTCTTTGACGTCGTCGTTATAGCCCCACATGGTTGGCGGGATCAGGTTCTTAGCCGCAACGCCAGCACCCTGATAAACGGCTTTGATGATCGCTTCTTTGTTCACCGCGTAGGTCAGCGCCTGACGGACTTTCACGTCATCAAACGGTTTTTTCTCGGTGTTGAAGGAGAGGTAGCCCACGTTCAGACCAGCCTGTTCCATCAGATTGATGTTCTTGTCTTCTTTCATGCGCGCGATATCTGCCGGGTTCGGATACGGCATCACCTGGCATTCGTTCTTCTGCAGCTTGGCATAACGCACGGAAGCGTCAGGCGTGATGGAGAAGACCAGACGGTCGATCTGCGGCTTGGTGCCCCAGTAGCCCGGGAACGCTTTGTACAGAATACGGGAGTCTTTCTGGTACTGCTGCAGCTGGAATGGACCGGTACCGATTGGGTTCAGGTCAACTTTCTCCGGTGAACCGGCTTTCAGCATGTTGTCAGCATATTCTTTTGACAGAATAGAGGCGAAGTCCATCGCCAGGTCAGCCAGGAATGGCGCTTCTGGACGGGTCAGAACGAATTGAACGGTATTATCGTCGACTTTTTTCACTTCGCTAATCAGGTCTTGCAGACCCATGCCTTCAAAGTATTCATAGCTGCCGCCAGAGACTTTGTGGTACGGGTTTTGGGCATTTTTCTGACGGTCGAAGGAGAAGACGATATCGTCGGCGTTCATATCACGCGTCGGTTTAAAGTCTTTGTTGTCCTGCCACTTCACGCCAGGGCGAAGGTGGAAGGTATAGGTTTTGCCGTCTGCGCTGATGTCCCACTTCTCAGCCAGACCCGGAACGATTTCCGTGGTACCGGTTTTGAATTCAACCAGACGGTTATAGATTGGTACGGAGCTGGCATCATAGGTGGTGCCAGACGTGAAGAGCTGTGGGTTAAAGCCTTCCGGCGAGCCTTCTGAACAATAAACCAGGGTTTTCGCCTGTACGCTGGCAGCAACGGTCATAGCGACCAGGCTCAGACCCAGCTTCAGCATCCCTGACTTCTTCAAGGAAATACTCATTATTCTGCTCCAAAGTGATTTGTGTTGTTTTTACCCTTTGCATTGGGTTACACCGCCTGGCCTTTATTTGTGTTTTACCCGGCTTGGTCGATGTGTTGTAGAGGCGGGATTCCTTTCACTGGAACAACTGAGTTGCAGCGCGGATTCTCCATGAAATGCCCCTCATGCCCTACAATCTGTCAACAGAATGTGAAAACGTCAATACAGTTATCCGGGATTTGTATTGAAGGTGAGAATGGATGGGCAAAGATTAAAAAAACCCCGAAGGGCTATTTTCAGCAGAGAAATTTATGCTATGGGCACTAAAGCAGAGTTATTCACTTAATACTTTGCAACATCTAGTGATTAACAATTAGCCTATATGTGAAAAATTTATTTCGATATGATGAATATCTGAGCGATTAATGCCATGAACGTTAAAACGCACAGGGGAAAATGCTGGGCCGAGCCATAAGCAGCGTGAAAAAAGATTCGTCTATGCATAAAAAAAAGCAATGGAATATGTCACGAAATTGTGAACAAACAGGGGAAGAGTTTGTGGCATTGGGCCGTGGGGCTGCATCTTAGTTTTCGCCCCCGGGGAAGTTGATATCCCGGAGGCTAGACATAAAAAAACCGCTCAAAGAGCTAACACCGTTCACTTAAGTAAAGCGATTAGGGGAAACGCCGGGATTTGGTTCCCGGAGGGACGCCAAACCCGGTGGTCGCCCCGGGTATCTCAATCTTAAACTGACGGTGTTACTCAAAGAGCGGTTTTTTGTCTGGCCCGTGATTGTCCCGTCAAGAAAAAGCCATTACTGCGCTGTTACTGCCTTCTCAGGGACATGGCACCAGTTGTTGTACTCATTAATGCCACCGTTTGGCGAGGTGTAACCCAAACATCCCATAATGGTGTCGTAAAGCTCAACGTGACGCTTTGGCTGCTTCATCGCCGCCTGCTGTTGCAGGTAGGCGAATGAGCGAGCGTGGTCCGGGTTTTCCAGATACTTATCCGACATCCAAACCATCATTGGCACGCGGAACTGCTCAGGCGGTGCCATCTTGCGCGGCGTACCGTGCAGGCGCTCATGCTCGTTGATCGACTCCCCGTGGTCGGCGGCAAAGAAGACAATCGCCTTTTTATCGCGCATCTGGTCAAACACATTCACCAGGAAGTGGTCAACGTAGGTTATCGAATTATCGTAAGAGTTAATCAGCTCCGCCTTGGTGCATTTATCGTCCACGTTCACACACTCCGGCTGCCACTTCGCAAAACTGCGCGGATAACGCTGGGTGTAGTTAAAGTGCGAACCTTTGGTGTGAAGAATAATCAGATGTTTACCGTCCACACCGCTGCGCGCCAGCACGTTCTTGAGCTCATCGGCGAGCAGCATGTCATCCACGCTTTTGCCCCGGTTACGCGGCTCGGCGCCAATCTGCTCGCGATAGGCGATGTTATTCGCCATGGTGTTGCTGTAGAACCACAGCTCACTTTGCATCGCCATCAGATCGCCTGTGAAGCCCAACTGGTGCAGCACGGCAAACACGTTTTGCTCTTTGACCGTACGCTGCGGATTATCGCTGGCCCCACCCTGCCGCACGAACATACAGCGCAGCGACAGCTTGGTAGCGGTATCGCAAGAGTAGCCGCGGAACGCGACCAGGTTTTTCTCTTTGGCCAGCTCAGGCGTCGTATCACGCCCGTAGCCAAACAGCCCCATATGATCCCAGCGGGTCGTTTCACCGATAATAAACACCACGTAGGTGTCATCGATGCCCTCAGGCGCGACGTAGGTGAATTTTTTAGCCGGATCGATAAGCTCTTTGGTATCAAAAGATTCATCGATCTGCGTCCAACCGTACAGGCTCAGCGCAGAAACCCAGTTGCTCGGTAAATAGGAGTTTGCCAGCACGCCGCCGTAGCTTGGCAAATCAACCTGCGATAGGCGCTCACTCTCTTTAAGATGCAGTTCCATCAGGCGAATCGGCCCCCACACCAGCAGCGCACAAACGAGAATAATCGCCACGCTGCGTATCCGTTGGCCTGGCGTACGCAGCTGCTGTAGCAGCGTATCACGCGCGCCGTTAAGCCAAATGAACATCAGCGGCACAATACTGGTTATCACCAGCCATGAGATAAAATGCCAGCCCACCACCTCTTTGGAGAGATCCACGTCGGTGGTCATCACCGAGGCAATAATGCCGTAGCCAATAACCACATTCAGATTGGTCATGTAGTAGCTGGCACCGGCGGAAATCAGTACCACTAGCGTTGCCAGTACCTTCCACAGGGCACGCCCGCCCAGCGACAGCAAACGCAGCAAGAAAAAAGTCGCGAGCACGGGGCCAACAACTTCAATTGCAATGAAAATCCCTTTATCGACGCTAAAATCCTGCAGATACCCTTCAAACCGACGGACAAACACGGAATAGTTCATCAACCAGCCGATGTAAACCGCCAGCAGCATACACAGCGTCTGCTGGGACATCGCTTTTATATATTTCATGCAAAAACCCTGGGAAAAGGGAAAACCAAAGGCGGGTGGCAAACGACAGCAGTCAGTTGATCCGCGAATAAATGTCATGAGCCATTAAGGTCTCATATACAAGCGCGGTAAGTAGACAACAAGAAAGGGAAAAAGTATTCGTATGAAATGTGATCTGATCAGATATTTACAAAAAATATCTGACCAGAATTAACTTAGTAAGTGAGGTAATTATTTTTAGGCGTGAGCTTCGCGCAGAATTTCCGTTTTTGGCTGACGGATAGTCGTCGACAACGCCAGGGAAATAATCAGCAGAGCAAAGATAACGCAGAAGGTGACGTAGAAGCCGCCGAACAGCGAAGCAATCAGCGAACCGCAGATGCTGCCAATCCCGAAACCTAAGTAAATCACCCCGTAGTTTTTCGCCAGATTATTCAGGCCAAAGAACTCGCTCACCAGCGATGGGAAGACGGTAATGGTGCCACCGAAGTTGAAGGCCACACAGGCAATCGCGGCAAAGAAGGTCACTTCGTTAAGCGGGGCGAACAACAGCGCAGCCATGCCCACCAGGGAGATAATCTGGCCGATGGTGATAACGCGGATACGAGAGATTTTATCGGAAAGGATACCCAGGACCAGACGGCCGCTCAGGTTCGCAATCGAGATAATAGTCACGGCGTTGGCGGCAGTCGCCAGGTCCAGATGCACCATGCCCTGCGCGATATCTTTTGCTACACCGATAACATACAGGCCGCTCATGCAGGCGGTCAGGAACATCACTGCCAGCATCCAGTACTGTGGTTTACGCATGGATTCAGCCAGCGTGAAGTCGTTCTCCCTCACGCCGTTATGGCTGGCAACGGCCTGGTTTGGCGCGTCTTTCATCAGCATTGCGCCGAAGACAATCATCACCAGTACAATTGCACCCCAGATCATGAAGGTTTTTTCCAGGCCGACGGTTGCCAGCAGATGGCTGTCGATAAATTTGAAACCGAGGCTGCCTAAACCGTAAGAACCGATAGCAAAGGCGGAAATCAGCCCTTTACGTTCCGGGAACCATTTAACGCAGTTGGAAAGCGTTAACAGATAGCCCGCACCATCGGCAAGACCAACAATCACCCCGGCGCTCAGCCACAGCATTGGCAGGCTGTTCGCGTGGGCGGTCAGGAAGAAACCGAGACCCAGCAGAATACCGGAAGCCATAGTGACGTGCTTAACGCCAAAACGCTCCTGCAGCTTACCGGCGACTGAGGATGAAATAGCCAGGCCCAGGCTTAACAAACCGAAGGAGAACGCCACCTGGCTAACCGATGCATCCAGCTTGCTGGACAGCGCACTGTTGAACAAGCTCCAGGTATACACAGAGCCTAAAGCGAATTGGGTGATGATGGTGCCGAACAATGTCAGCCAGCGGGTATTATTTTTAGTTGCAGCGTTCATGATGAAGATGCCTTCGTAAATTAACTGCTGCCAACGATAACGAAGTTAGCATTTTTGCAGGTTGAAAAAGGCATGAAGTGCATTCAGGACGGAATGAAATGCATCAGCGGCGGAATGAATGACATTGAAAAAAATGACCTGCCGCTGATGTTGGTTAGAGAAACTAATGCTTTCAGAAGCGCGCGCTGACGCCCATGGTATAGAAATAGTTGACGCCGGTGGGCATATTGTCCGCCTGCGACAGTGCCGCATAGGCCGCAAGATGTGAATTCAGTAACATATCTGCGCCAACGGTAACATCTACCCAGCTACCATCCTGCAGCGCGGTAGGCGTACGATTAAACCCAGACTGGGCCTTCCACTGATTATCACCAAACTGCTGGTTATAGCTCACCTGCGCCCACGGCCGTATGCCAAGCCAGGTGTGTGAATCTAGCCGCCAGCCAAGCGTGCTAACGCTGGCATGCCACAATGGGTCGGTTAGCGACGTCGTGGTAATCGTATCGCCCGATTCATTCCACATAAAACCCGGCGAACCGTCATACCGCCATTGCGCCACCGGCCCGGTTGTCACGCTGCTGGTCAGCGGAAAATTCCAGCCAACGCTCATGGTTTTGGTCGCATCCAGCGGCATATTGTCCGGTGAATTGAGGTTCACTCCGGCGCCAGCCTGTACGGCTTTAATACGCTCCGCCAGAATGTCATCGTAGCGCGGTTGGTGATCGCTATCCCATGTATAGCGCTCGGCAGTATTACTTTGTGAGTCAGACACGATATATTCCTGTTGCCAGGCATTCGCATGTGGGGAAAATAACATCCACACGAAAACCGATGCCGGCGTAACATATCGCCAGGGGCCATTGCATTTCTTATTATTCATTAAGTGACTCCAGAGAAGAGCCAGATTCGGCAGTTATTGTTATGTTTTAAGGGACAGTTCCCTGTATTAACTATTACCTCTTTATTATCGGCGTCAAGAGAAGTGCAGGGTTTTATTATCGTGCGTGAGCCATTGGCAAAAAGGGAGAATCACATGCAGCGTTGCGGTTGGGTCAGTCAGGATCCGCTTTACATCGAGTATCACGATACCGAGTGGGGCGTTGCCCAAAGAGATAAGCAAAAACTGTTTGAAATGATCTGTCTGGAGGGCCAACAGGCCGGGCTGTCATGGATAACCGTGCTGAAGAAGCGCGAAAACTACCGTCAGGCCTTCCATCATTTCGACCCGGTTAAAGTGGCGGCCATGACCGAAGAAGACGTGGAACGTTTAGTGCTGGACGCCGGGATCATTCGCCACCGCGGAAAAATTCAGGCCATCATCGGCAACGCACGCGCGTTTCTGGCTATGGAGGCCAACGGCGAGCCGTTCACTGCGTTTGTCTGGTCATTTGTCGATAACACCCCCATCATCACCCAGGCCGCGACGCTCTCCGAAATCGCGACCTCAACGCCCGCGTCAGATGCATTATCTAAAGCTCTGAAAAAACGTGGCTTCAAGTTCGTCGGCACCACAATTTGTTATTCCTTCATGCAGGCCTGCGGTCTGGTCAGCGACCACGTAACGGGCTGCTTCTGCCATCCTGGAGTTCAGCATGATCAGAAAATGGAACACTAACCGGTTCGATTCTTTACTCGAGCTGTGGCTGGAAAGCACGACTTACGCACACCCGTTTATCGCCGAACAGTACTGGCAGGAAAGTCTGCCGATTGTGCGCGACACCTATCTCCCTGCCGCTGACACCTGGGTGTGGGAAGAAGAGCAGCAGCTGCGGGGATTTGTGAGCGTCATTCAGGGGCGCTTTGTTGGCGCGCTGTTTGTCGCACCGGAGTTTCTCCACCACGGCATCGGTACTGCGCTGCTGAATGTCGTTAAACAGCACTTTAGCGACCTCAGCCTTGAGGTGTACCAGAAGAACTGCCGGGCGGTAAATTTCTACCACGCGCAGGGTTTTCGTATTGAAGACAGCGCGTGGCAGGACGAGACCCGGCATCCTACCTGGATTATGCGTTGGCAGGCGGATTAAACGCCGTTAGCGTAAGCTCAGGGCCGTCATATTTTTCGACCCAGGCCAGCGCCGTGTTACCCGCGCAGCCGTTCCCCAGCCGCGAGCTGGGGATGTCTTTGGTGAGCACGTTTACCGCCCCATTTTTGCAAATTCCCCCCGCCTGAGGATCTAAATCTGGCCATGCGCCTTCATGCAGGCACATGACGCCAGGTTTAATGTCTTCACTGACCACCGCTCCGGCCAGCACCTGCCCACGGTGATTCCATAACCGTACGACATCCCCATCGTTGATTTGCCGCGCCCGGGCATCCTGAGGATGCAGCGTCAGCGGCTCGCGCCCGGCCACCGCGTACTGCTCGCGCAATGTTGTATGGTTTAGCTGGCTGTGCAAACGGTGCGCCGGGTGCGCTGACAACAGCTGAAGCTGCCCCGGCTGCGCATTGCCGTGCCACTCATCCGGCTCTAGCCACATCGGATGCGGCGGGCAGTCCGGATACTGGAAGCTGGCGATGCGCTCAGAGTAAATCTCAATTTTGCCGCTCGGCGTTTTTAGCGGGTTGGCCTGCGGGTCGGCACGAAACGCGCCAAAGCGCACGAACGCCGCGTTCTGTTCGCTTTCGGGCATCTCAATCAGTTCGTTGGCCTGCCAGAACTGTGCAAACGGCGGCAGCGTCACCTGCTGGCTGGCACCGCGCTCAGCGGCGATGTTGTAGAACGTTTCCAGCCACTGCAGCTCGCTTTTGCCTTCGGTATAACGCTCTCGCCCGCCAGGCTGCCAAAGCTCGCTCAGGTCAGCAAACACCTGCCAATCATCACGCGCTTCATCCTGCGGCATCACCACCCGTTTCATCGGCACCAGATGCTGGTTGCTGTAATCGCCGGTCATGGTGAGGTCATTACGTTCAAATGAAGTGGTAGCGGGCAGGACAATATCCGCATGCCGCGCCGCCGCCGTCCAGTTGCATTCGGAGATAACCACCAGCTCCGGCTTTTGCCAGGCGCGAATCAAGCGGTTGGTGTCCTGATGATGGGTAAAGTTAGCGCCGCCGGCCCACCAGACAAAGCGAATATCCGGGAAGTGGCGATCGAGACCGTTGTGCTGATACGGAGCACCGGGGTTTTCCAGCGCTTCAACAATACGCGCCACCGGGATTTTATCTACCGCATCAACGCCGCCCTGCACCGTGCCCTGCATTGAGGCCAGTACCGCAGCGCGGCGCGTCGGGTTGCCGCCGTTAGCAAAATGGTAAGAGAGGCCAAAACCACCGCCTGGGGTACCAATTTGCCCCAGCATGGCGGCCAGCGTCACCAGCATCCAATGTTTTTGCTCGCCAAACTGCTGGCGCTGCATGCCCCAGCCGGACATCAGCATGGTGGTATGTTGACGGAATATGTCTGCCAGTTCGCGGATTTTGTCTGCACTGATGCCGCAGATAGCTGCCGCCCACTCGGCAGTTTTGGCTTCACCATCGTTTTTGCCCTGCAGATAATCGGCAAACGTCGGGAAACCGGTGGTATAGCGCGATAAAAAGTCCGCATCGTGCCATTCGTTGACCAACAGCGTATGGGCGATACCCAGCATCATGGCCACGTCGGTACCCATATGCGGGGCAATCCATTCCATCGATTTACCGAAAAAGGCGACGGTTTCCGACAACATCGGATCGATGCAGATCAGCCGCTTGCCGCTTTGGCGCAGCTGCTCAAAATAGGGCAGCCCCTGTTCATCGGAAGCGTTCCATGAAATTTTCAGCGTATTCAGCGGATTAGCGCTCCACAGCACCACCACGTCCGAATGTTCCAGTACCATTGGCCAGCTGGTTTGCTGCTGATAAACCTCATTGCCGCCCACCACGTGGGGCATGATTGCCTGCGCCGCGCCGGTCGAGTAATCCCCAAGATGGCCGGTATAGCCACCGGCGAGACTCATATAGCGCTGAAGCAACGTCGCCGCTTTGTGTAACACGCCGTTAGAGCGCCAGCCGTAGGAACCCGCGAAAATCGACGACGGGCCATAACTATCGCGAATACGTCGGTGCTGGCGGTCAATAAGCGCCAGTGCATCATCCCAGCTTACCCGAACAAATTCATCCTGCCCGCGAACACCCTGCGGGCTGTCCGGTGACGCCAGAAAACCTTTACGCACCATCGGGTAACGCACGCGCGTTTTGCTGTGAACCTGTTCGCGCACCACGCTTTGCAGCGAGTTAGTGAACGAGGTTTCAAGCGCCCCCCGCGAGGAGAGAACCTGCTCGCCATCGGTTTCGACCCACATGGGTCCCCAATGGGCGGCGGTCAGAATAGTTTTCGTTGTCGCTGAATTTGCCAAGGTGTGCTCCTGGATAGCTGATGCAGGTGTTACGGCGATCTTTTCATCATCGCTCGAAATTATTTACAAAAAGATAAAATCTTCCGGGAATTTTCCCCGTTTTTGCACGTCATAATCAACCGCCACACCTGCCGTGGCAAAGAATAAAAAGGATTAAGGACATAAGATGAAAAAACGCATTTTCATGATTGCGGCTCTGGTGAGCGGCGCTATAGCGGTTTCCGGCTGTACCACTAACCCGTATACCGGTGAGCGAGAAGCAGGTAAAGCAGGGATCGGTGCAGGACTTGGTTCTCTGGTTGGTGCCGGCATTGGCGCACTGTCATCCTCAAAACATGACCGAGGCAAAGGCGCGCTGATTGGCGCCGCAGCGGGTGCTGCCGTTGGCGGCGGCGTGGGTTATTACATGGACGCGCAGGAAGCGAAGCTGCGGCAGAAAATGCAGGGCACCGGAGTCAGCGTCACCCGTAACGGCGACAACATCGTGCTCAATATGCCAAACAACGTCACCTTCGACAGTTCATCCTCCACGCTGAAACCGGCGGGAGCCAATACGCTGGTTGGCGTCGCGATGGTCCTGAAAGAGTACGAGAAAACCGCAGTTAACGTCATTGGCTATACCGATAGCACCGGCAGCCAGCAGCTGAATATGAAGCTGTCGCAGCAGCGTGCTGATTCCGTTGGCAGCTCGCTCATTACCCAGGGTGTCGCCGCTGCGCGCGTACGTACTTCCGGTATGGGTCCAGCAAATCCGATTGCCAGCAACAGCACCGAAGAAGGCAAAGCGCAGAACCGCCGCGTCGAGATAACGCTCAGCCCGATGTAATCTTTTTATTGCCGGGTGGCGCAATACCTCCCGGCAAAACACTTGCTTAGCCAGATTTTCGCGTTAAGGTGTTCACACTTTCAGGCGAGAGAACTTCCATGGCAAAATCAGCGCGCCCCACCATCAGCGATGTGGCAAAAGCCGCGAAAACCGGCAAAACCAGTATTTCCCGCTATCTCAATGGCGAAAAACATCTGCTCTCCGATGCGCTGCTCGCCCGCATTGAAACCGCCATTGCTGAACTCGACTATCGCCCAAGCCTGATGGCCCGCAATCTAAAACGCGGCCGTACCCGTCTGATTGGCCTTATCATCGCCGATATCACCAACCCCTATTCCGTCAATGTATTAAGCGGTATCGAAGCCGCCTGTCGTGAAAAAGGTTTCACCCCGCTGGTGTGTAACACCAACAACGAAGTGAACCAGGAACTGCACTATCTCGATCTGCTACGCAGCTATCAGGTGGAAGGCATCGTGGTGAATGCCGTGGGGATGCGTGAAGAAGGCCTGCAACGCCTGCAACAATCGGCGCTACCGATGGTGCTTATCGACCGAAAAATTCCCGATTTTGCCTGTGACGTGGTGGGGCTGGATAACACCCAGGCTGCGACAACTGCCACCGAACATCTCATCGAACAGGGCTTTGAAGCACTGCTGTTTATCAGTGAACCGCTGGGCACCGTCAATACCCGTCGCGAGCGTCTGAGCGCCTTTCGCGCCACCCTCGCCCGCTATCCTGGCGTGGTGGCAGACAACGCCGAAGTGCCGCTGGCGGAAAACACCCAGCTCGATAACACCCTGCGCCAGTTCCACCAGCAGCATCGCGGTATGCGCAAGGCGGTGATCTCCGCTAACGGCGCGCTGACTTTGCAAGTTGCCCGCTCGCTCAAGCGCATTGGTCTCAACTGGGGCAGCGATATTGGCCTGCTTGGCTTTGACGAACTGGAATGGGCGGAGCTGGCAGGCGTTGGGATAACTACCCTGAAACAGCCCACCTGGCAGATTGGCTACGCCGCCGTGGAGCAGGTTGTCCGCCGCATCGAAGGGGCAACTGAGACTATCCATGAACAGGTCTTTTCCGGTGAGCTGATCGTTCGCGGATCAACGGCGCGTTAACATTCCTTCGTGATGGTGATCATAAATTCAACACGGTGTGATTTTCTTTGGAACCGATTCCATTTAGCGTATTAGAAAGAGCGTTAGATTTGGAGTCCCTATGCAAAGAAGAATTATGGTGGTCACTGCCGCTTATGGCCATGACCCGGTACGCACCGCAGGCGGGCAAATCGCGATGTTGCCCATTATCGCCGGAGCTGGCGCTGACGGCGTGGAAATTCGTCGTGAAATGTTCACATCCGCTGAACTTCAGGCACTCCCCCAGCTAGCATCAGCCATTTCGGCGTCGGGCCTGCTAGCCTGCTACTCCGCGCCAGAACCCCTGTTCATGCAAAATGGCGTCCTCAATCCTAAGCTGCCTGAGTTACTTCACGAAGCCAACACGCTGAATGCGCTGTGGTTAAAGGTTTCGCTGGGCCATTTTAGCGACGCGGATGAGTTCAATACCCTGCGCGACTGGCTGGACAGCAGCGGAATGAAACTGGTGGTCGAGAACGATCAAACCTCCTGCGGACGGCTGCCTCCTATGCGACGCTTCAACGCCGCCTGCCACACGCAAAAACTTCCCGTGCAGCTCACCTTTGATATGGGCAACTGGCTGTGGGTCGGCGATACGCCGGAAGCCGCAGCAGAACAGCTTGCCCCGTCGGTTGGCTACATCCACGTCAAAGCCGCCGTTGCCCATCATGACAGCTATCGCGCGATCCCACCGGACGACGCGGATCCTCGCTGGTTACAGCTACTGAACAAACTGCCCATCGACGTCCCGCGTGGCATTGAATTCCCGCTGGAAGGGGATGACCTGACAGACGTTACCCGTCGCTACGTCGAATTATTACGTAAGGAGTAGGCATGAAGAATTCCCTGGATGTCATCACGATTGGTGAAGCAATGGCGATGTTTGTTGCCACCCAGACCGGTGATTTAGAAGAGGTTGAGCAATTCATCAAACGCGTGGCGGGAGCGGAGCTCAACGTCGCCACCGGCCTGGCGCGACTGGGACTGAAGGTTGGCTGGGTCAGCCGCGTCGGTAACGATAGTTTTGGCCGCTTTGTTCTGAACTCACTGCAAAAAGAAGGAATTGATAGCCGTGGCGTCACGATTGATGACCACTATGCAACCGGCTTTCAGCTCAAATCTAAAGTCGAAAATGGAACCGATCCCATTGTGGAATATTTCCGTAAAGGGTCGGCAGCCAGCCACCTTAGCGTTGGCGATTACCACGAGGCCTACTTCGCCAGCGCCCGCCATCTCCATTTAAGCGGCGTGGCCGCAGCGCTTTCCGCCAGTTCTTATGAACTGCTGGCGCACACCGCACACACGATGAAGGCGCAGGGCAAAACCCTCTCGTTCGACCCGAACCTGCGACCGGTGCTGTGGAAAAGCGAAGCCGAGATGGTAGAGAAACTTAACCACCTTGCGTTCCAGGCCGACTGGGTTCTGCCGGGGTTGAAAGAGGGGATGATTTTAACCGGCCAGCAAACCCCGCAAGGTATTGCCGATTTCTATCTGCAGCGCGGCGTCAAAGCGGTGGTGCTGAAAACCGGGGCCGACGGAGCCTGGTATAAAACCGCCAATGGCGAACAGGGCTGCGTTGCACCGGTAAAAGTGGACAACGTGGTGGATACGGTGGGGGCTGGCGATGGTTTTGCGGTAGGGGTTATCAGCGCCCTGCTGGAAGGTCGCACGCTGCATCAGGCCGTGACCCGCGGGAACAAAATTGGCGCACTGGCGATTCAGGTTCAGGGCGACAGCGAAGGATTACCCACACGTGAAGCGTTAGGTGAATAACGTCACGTTACGATAACCGCCACCCTGTACCCTACATGCAGCGGCGGCAAAGCGATAATAGAGGCAGGTCTATGAACAGCTCAACAAACGCAGCAAAACGTTGGTGGTACATCATGCCCATCGTGTTTATCACGTATAGCCTGGCGTATCTTGACCGCGCGAACTTCAGTTTCGCCTCCGCCGCCGGTATTAACGAAGATTTAGGCATCACCAAAGGGATCTCCTCCCTGCTGGGCGCCCTCTTCTTCCTCGGCTATTTCTTCTTCCAAATTCCCGGGGCGATTTACGCCGAGCGCCGCAGCGTGCGTAAGCTGATTTTCGTCTGCCTGATTTTATGGGGTGGCTGCGCCTCACTCACTGGGATCGTCAGCAACATTCCAGCGCTGGCGGCCATCCGCTTTATTCTCGGCGTGGTCGAGGCGGCGGTAATGCCGGCGATGCTCATCTACATCAGTAACTGGTTTACCAAATCAGAGCGTTCGCGGGCGAATACCTTCCTGATCCTCGGCAACCCGGTGACGGTGCTGTGGATGTCGGTGGTTTCCGGTTACCTGATTCAGGCGCTCGGCTGGCGTGAAATGTTCATCCTCGAAGGTTTCCCGGCGGTCATCTGGGCATTCTGTTGGTGGGTGCTGGTAAAAGACAAACCATCTCAGGCGGGCTGGCTCACCGAGTCAGAAAAAGCGGCATTGCAGGCGCAGCTGGAGCGTGAACAGCAAGGTATCAAGGCGGTGCGTAACTACGGTGAGGCTTTCCGCTCACGCAACGTGATTCTGCTGTGCATGCAGTATTTTACCTGGAGTATTGGGGTTTACGGGTTCGTTCTGTGGCTGCCATCAATTATTCGTAGCGGCGGCGCAAACTTAGGCATGGTAGAAGTCGGCTGGCTCTCTTCCGTTCCTTATCTCGCCGCGACGGTGGCGATGATTGTGGTGTCGTGGGCCTCCGATAAGCTGCAAAATCGCAAGCTGTTCGTCTGGCCACTGCTGCTGATTGCCGCTTTTGCCTTCATCGGTTCCTGGGCCGTGGGTGCCAATAACTTCTGGCTCTCTTATACCCTGCTGGTCATCGCCGGTGCCGCCATGTACGCCCCGTATGGTCCGTTCTTCGCCATCATTCCTGAAATGCTACCGCGCAACGTTGCCGGGGGCGCGATGGCGTTGATTAACAGTATGGGCGCGCTGGGCTCGTTCCTGGGTTCCTGGTTCGTTGGCTACCTCAACGGCACCACCGGCAGCCCGTCCGCATCGTACATTTTTATGGGGGTAGCGCTTTTTACCTCAGTATGGCTAACTCTGACTGTTAAGCCTGCTAATCATCAACAGCTGCCGGTTGGCGCACGCCACGCTTAAATTTTAACTTACGGAGATTCGCATGAAGCCGTCCATTATTCTCTATAAAGCGTTACCTGACGATTTACTGCATCGCCTGGAAGAGCATTTTACCGTGACCCAGGTGGCTAACCTGCGTCCGGAAACCGTCGCGCAACATCAACAGGCTTTTGCCGAGGCTGAAGGCCTGCTGGGCTCCAGCGAAGCCGTCAATACCGCCCTGCTGGAGAAGATGCCTAAGCTGCGTGCGACCTCAACTATCTCCGTAGGTTACGATAACTTTGACGTGGACGCGCTGAATGCGCGCCGCGTATTGCTGATGCACACGCCAACCGTCCTGACCGAGACCGTCGCCGACACGCTAATGACGCTGGTGTTAAGCTCCGCCCGCCGCGTAGTGGAAGTGGCCGAGCGGGTGAAAGCGGGCGAATGGACGAAGGGTATTGGTCCGGACTGGTTTGGCATCGATGTGCACCACAAAACGCTGGGCATCGTCGGGATGGGCCGTATTGGGATGGCGCTGGCGCAGCGCGCCCATTTCGGCTTCAACATGCCGATTCTGTACAATGCCCGTCGCCAGCATCCGCAGGCGGAAGAGCGCTTTAATGCCCGCTACTGCGATTTAAATACCCTGCTGGAAGAAGCCGATTTTGTCTGCCTGATCCTGCCGCTAACCGAAGAGACGCATCACCTGTTTGGTGCCGAGCAGTTTGCCCGCATGAAGTCCTCCGCCATTTTCATTAACGCCGGTCGTGGCCCGGTAGTCGACGAAAATGCGCTGATCGCTGCGCTGCAAAATGGCGAAATTCATGCCGCGGGTTTGGATGTGTTCGAGAAGGAACCGCTGCCGGTCGACTCACCGCTGCTGAAGTTGCCGAACGTGGTGGCGCTGCCGCATATCGGTTCCGCCACTCACGAGACGCGCTACAACATGGCGGCCTGTGCTGTGGATAACCTGATTGATGCCTTGCAGGGGAAAGTAGAGAAGAACTGCGTGAACCCGCAGGTCGCGGGGTAAAACGAAACAGCCCGGCGGACGCCGGGCTGCATGAATACTTATTTGGTCGCGTTCACTGCCGCAGTCCAGGCCTGACTAAATGCCTGATGCTGCGATGCCAGCGGCCCAATCAGCGTATTGTACTGGCTTGCCTGTTGTGACGTCGGGAACTGAATACCGTTAGCCACAAAGCTCACCTGAGTGCCTTGCTGAGCGACAAAATCGCCAACCTGCACCAGCTGCTGGGTAAAGATCTGTGCAGCAGGAATCAGCGGCTGCAGCGCGTCGGACGGCGCAGTAACCACTTTGCTATACACCTGGTCAAACACCGGCTTCAGATCGTCGGCCTGTTTCAGCGCGGAATGTGCGGCATCAGCCTGCATTTTCGCATTCTGCAGCTGCTGGCTCAGTACGTTCAGCGAACCATTGGCCTGACGCAGCGGCTCGCGCTGAGTCATATAATCCTGCGGTACGCGAATCGCGTTAACGCTATCAACGACCGGGCGTAAACCCGCGTCCATCGCCTGGCTCACCTGCTGTGAATAGCCATAAATGACGGCATAGTCGGAAACAAACGGCCCGAACTGTTTTTTCTGGTCAGCTGTCAGCGTCGGCAGACGTTCACCACCACGCATCACCGTATTCTGCAGGAAATCGACGAATGCTTTACGTTGATCGCCTTCCTTATCAAAACACCCACTCAGGCTAACAACCATCAATAACGCCGCAATAGGCGCAAACCAGCGAGAGCAGGACTTTCCTGTCGCCATTTTCTTACTCCTTCAGCCAAAAAAAGCGCAAACCGGCACACGCGTGCCTAACGGTGACAAGGATAGTCCAGAGCCGCGTCGCAAGATACCTTTTTCACACCTTCCCAACGGGTTCCGCTGAAATGTTAATAAGGTGTTGCATTCATCACATTTATTGCAATGCGCTCCATTCACCAGAAAACATTTAATTTACTGATATATATTATATTTTAATTAAATCACGGCAGTCATTACTGGCAGGAGAACGATAATCGCACACTTCCGTTTGGCAATGCATTGTGGGACGCGCGGGTAAGTGATTTTATTTAGTGAACGATTAACGACATTACGTTCGATAATCGCCCAAACATCTCGATACCCGCGAGAGAGATAAGAGATATCAATCCGGCTCTCTCACATCGCTTAGCAGGAATTGCCGCATGACTACACAAACAACCACGGATATTCAGGCTTTTATCAACCGCCATCCCTTCTCTAAGTACCAGTGGATGATTCTGGTGCTGTGCTTCGTCACCGTCGCCATGGATGGATTCGATACCGCCATTATCGGTTTTATCGCCTCTGACCTCGTTCAAGAGTGGGGTGTACAGAAATCCGATCTCGGCCCCGTCATGAGCGCCGCTCTGGTGGGTCTGGCATTCGGTGCGCTGACCGCCGGACCAATGGCCGACCGAATCGGACGTAAGAAGGTGCTGGTATTGTCGATTCTGGTATTTGGCGGTTTCAGCCTGATCACCGCCTTCGCCACATCGTTAACGCAGTTGACCATCCTGCGCTTCTTAACCGGTCTCGGGCTGGGCGCAGCGATGCCAAACGCTGCCACGCTGATGAGCGAGTACGCGCCGGAACGTCGCCGCGCGTTGCTGGTCAATTTGATGTTCGTCGGTTTCCCCATTGGTTCTTCCATGGGCGGATTTATCTCTGCCTGGATGATCCCTCATTACGGCTGGCAGAGCGTGCTGGTTCTCGGCGGCGTGATGCCCCTGGTGCTGGCCGTCGCGCTGATTTTCTTGTTGTCAGAGTCTGCCCGTTATCTGGCGGCAAAGAACAAATCCCAGCGCGAGATCGCGAGCGTGCTGCGCCGTATTGCACCGCTGCCTGACAACACGCAATTCGTATTGCAGGAGACGGGACAGATCAAAGATAAGTCCGCGCTTGGCGTCATCTTCTCGCCGCGTTATCTGGTGGGAACCATCATGCTGTGCCTGACCTACTTTATGGGGCTGCTGATTTTCTATCTGCTGACCAGTTGGCTGCCGTTGCTGATCCGTGAAACCGGCGCATCGTTAAGTCAGGCGTCGGTCATCACCGCGCTTTTCCCGCTGGGCGGCGGCATTGGCGTTCTGGTCCTTGGCGCGCTGATGGATAAAATCAATCCCAATAAAGTGGTTGCAGTTGGCTATTTGCTCACCGGCGTCTTCGTCTGTCTGATCGGTTTCGCCACGGACAACCTGGTGCTGATGGGAGTTATGGTCTTTATCGCCGGTACCATTATGAACGGCGCGCAGTCGTCAATGCCGGCGCTAGCTGCAGGCTTTTATCCAACGCAAGGCCGTGCAACTGGCGTCGCCTGGATGCTGGGGTTGGGACGTTTTGGCGGGATCCTGGGAGCGTTCAGCGGCGCATTCCTGATGCAGGCCGAGCTGTCCTTTAAGACCATTTTCGCCCTGCTGGCGATCCCTGCGGTGCTGTCTGCTATCGCACTGATGGTGAAATACGCGGCCAGCAAACGTCAGTTGAATCACGCAGACAAGGCCCCGGCCTCTCTGCCGGAATCTGTGCAAAAAGTATAAAATTCGCCCCGGCAGTAGCACTGCCGGGGCGAAATGACATTTTTTTACATTTCGCAGAAAACAAATTAATCTATTATAAATCAATTAATTAAACTAAAAACACCACCACTAAAACGAAGCGGCATCAGAAAGTTTATGCGGATAACGTTTGCTTTCCAGATAAGAAGTATGCGTTAATGCATGCACGGTTTGACGTACAGACCACAAAGCAGTGAGTAAAGCAGTTCCCTTCAAGGTTATCCATTGGTACCCCTCGTAGCGACATTTTCTTTACGCTTTTAAATTCTGTAAAGCATGCCATAATGCCGTAAGGCTCACTTAATATTTAAAGGTAATTTCTATGTCCGGTAAAATGACTGGTATCGTAAAATGGTTCAACGCTGATAAAGGTTTCGGCTTCATCACTCCTGATGACGGTTCTAAAGATGTATTCGTACACTTCTCCGCTATCATGAACGATGGCTACAAATCTCTGGACGAAGGTCAGAAAGTTTCCTTCACCATCGAGAACGGCGCTAAAGGCCCAGCAGCTGGCAACGTAACTTCCCTGTAAGTTAACGCCGCTAAGAATTGTAAATCCCTGCCTTATGGCGGGGATTTTTTTTATCTACAGTTCGCTAAAATGCCAGCCTGACTCGCACCACTCCAGACAGTGCGTCAACTTAAGCCCCTGCAAAAAAATCTCATCATGAGATACCACCAGCATTGCGCCGGGAAAATTAGCCAGCGCTGACTCAATCGCCTGCACCGATGCTAAATCCAGATGGTTAGTGGGTTCATCCAGTAACAGCAGTTGCGTCGACTCCCGCCGCCAGAGTACGCATGCCAGCGCCGCTTTTAATCGTTCACCTCCGCTAAGCATAGCCAGTGGCAAATTTACCTTGTCTGCGCCAAGCTGCAGTTGCGCTAGTCGAGTGCGAATCATCCCTTCATCCAATGGCGTTTCCCCGGCGTGCAGATGCGCTATCACCGACAGAGACAAATCCAACTGTGTCAGGTGCTGATCCAACCAAGCAGCTGTGACCGATAGCTGACAGTGCCCGGATATTGGTGCCTCCAGTCCTACCAGCGTTTTCAGTAGCGTTGTTTTCCCGCAGCCGTTTGGCCCGCGAAGCGCTACCCGCATCGGCCCCGCCATCCGCCAGTCGAGGGGGGATAACCTCTGGTGCGCCAATTGCAGCGCCTCCAGGACGAGGATCTGCTTTCCGGCCGCAACATGGCTACCCGGCAGCGTAAACATCACCGGATTATTATCTTCAACCCGCTCACGGGCCTGCTTCACCGCGCTATCCAGGGCACTATTTTGCTCCCGATGTTGGCGCAATAACGTTCCGGGGCGTTCGCGCGCCGCGCCTTTGTATTTCACCCGTTCAAACGAAGCGATATTCAGGCTATCCACGGTCCGAAGCGTCTTTGCCGAGCGCCGTTGACAGTCATCATGCTCTTTATGTATTCGTGCACGAGTGCGTCGGCGTTCGGTGGCCGCATGCTCAAGCGCCGCACGTGCGGCATTCTGCTCGGCATCGCGCTGCTGCTGGTAGTCGGTAAAATTTCCGCCGTAGCTACGCAACGCGGTCGGGGTGAGTTCGAGAATACGCGGCATGCGTGACAGCAACTCACGATCGTGGCTGGCGATAAGCGCGCCACCACGCCAGCTTTCAAGCTGCCGGTAGAGCCATTCACGGCCGCGTCTGTCCAGGTGGTTGGTCGGTTCGTCCAGCAGAAGGTAGTCAGACCCCGAGATAAACGCCGCGCAGAGTAAGGCTTTAATCCGCTCACCGCCGCTAAGAGAAGAGGCAAGCCGCCGTGGCGAAAAGGCTCCCAACCCCGCATCCTGAAACGCCGCATCGAGACGTACCGGTAGATCCCAGAATCCGTCCAGGGTATCGATGTCTTCTGCCAATGCATGGCCACATTCAAGGCGTCGCAGAGCCGCAAAAATGGGCGTATAGCCCAGAAGTTCAGCGAGTGTAGCTTCGGGAAAAATGTCGTGCTGCTGTGCCACATAGGCGTGAGAAGAGAAATATTCGATATGACCCGTCGATGGCCTCTCCACGCCGGCCAGCAGACGTAGAAGCCGCGTTTTACCTACGCCATTACGCCCAACAAGTCCGCAGAGCGACTTCTCCAGCGAAAGATTCAGCGGGCCAAAAAGGGTATCACCCGTCGCGAACTGACAGGAAACCTGATGCAAAATATAAGAAGGGGATTGCGCACAATGGGCCATAAGCACTCCTGAGTGAAATCAATAACTCCCCTGCTTGCAGCATGCTGCTCAGCAAGGATTCGAATTCAGCAGGTGTGTTTGTCCATTTTCAGTGTGCCTCAGTGAGACGAGGGATTCGTCGCCGCACAGGATAAACGCATTGCGTTACGCAATTCAAGGTTCTTTTTTGTGCACCTTACGGGTTCATCCTGTACCCACTACCATCCATCACCCTTTCACCGTCCCCTTTGGCGTCATGAATTACAGACATAAAAAAACCTGCCCGAGGGCAGGTTTTTGACTATCCAAAAGCGATTACTGCAGCAGGGAAATATCCGCTACCTGCAGGAACAGATCGCGCAGTTTGGACAGCAGCGTCAGGCGGTTGATACGCACATCTTTGTCTTCGGCGTTAACCATCACGTTCTCGAAGAACTCATCCACCGGCTCACGCAGGGATGCCAGTTCAACCAGCGCTTCCTGGTAACGGCCTTCAGCAAAGTACGGCTGCAGCTTATCGCGCAGAACAACCAGGTTGCTGGCCAGCTTAATCTCCGCCGCTTCTTTCAGTACCGACGCATGAACGATGTCATTCAGCGTTTCGTCAGATTTCGCGAGGATATTCGATACGCGTTTGTTGGCCGCAGCCAGCGCAGAAGACTCTTCCAGGGTACGGAAGTGTGAAACTGCCTTCATACGTGCATCAAAGTCTGCTGGACGCGTTGGACGACGCGCCAGTACCGCTTGAATGGTATCGACGGTGTAACCTTCATCCTGATACCAGGCGCGGAAACGACCGAGCATGAAGTCGATAACTTCATCCACCACTTTGGCGTTAGTCAGCTTGTCACCGTACAGACGAACCGCTTCTTCGGTCAGCGTTTGCAGATCGAGATTCAGGTTTTTCTCAACGATGATACGCAGCACGCCGAGCGCCGCACGACGCAGCGCAAACGGGTCTTTATCGCCTTTCGGATGCTGGCCGATACCGAAGATACCCGCCAGGGTGTCCATCTTATCGGCAATCGCTACAGCACAAGCAACCGGGTTGGACGGCAGGTCATCGCCAGCAAAGCGCGGCTGATACTGCTCGTTCAGGGCAACAGCCACATCTTCCGCTTCGCCATCGTGACGCGCGTAGTGCATCCCCATCACGCCCTGGGTGTCGGTGAACTCGAAGACCATGTTGGTCATCAGGTCACACTTGGACAGCAGGCCCGCGCGGGTGGCGTGATTAACGTCAGCGCCAATCTGTGCGGCAATCCAGCCCGCCAGAGCCTGAATGCGATCGGTCTTGTCACGCAGCGTACCGAGCTGTTGCTGGAACAGAACGGTTTGCAGACGCGGCAGATGATCTTCCAGGCGTTTTTTGCGGTCAGTATTGAAGAAGAACTCGGCATCCGCCAGACGTGGACGAACCACTTTTTCGTTACCAGAGATAATCTGGATTGGATCTTTCGATTCAATGTTGGCAACGAAGATGAAGTTTGGCAGCAGTTTGCCCGCGTTGTCGTAAACCGGGAAATACTTCTGGTCGCCCTTCATGGTGTAAACCAGCGCTTCGGCTGGAACCGCGAGGAATTTCTCTTCGAATTTCGCCGTCAGAACAACCGGCCATTCCACCAGGGAGGCCACTTCTTCCAGCAGGCTTTCGCTCAGATCGGCGTTACCGCCAATTTTGCGCGCCGCTTCTTCAGCATCGGCTTTGATTTTGGCTTTACGTTGTTCATAGTCAGCAATGACTTTGCCGCGCTCAGCCAGAATTTGTGGATACTGATCGGCATTGTCGATGGTGAATTCCGGCTCGCCCATAAAGCGATGGCCGCGAATCACGCGATCGGACTGAATGCCGAGAATGGTTGCAGGAACGACTTTATCGCCGAGCAGCAGGGTCACGGTGTGAATCGGACGCACAAACTGCACGTCGGACGCGCCCCAGCGCATCAGTTTTGGAATTGGCAGCTTAGCCAGCGAGGTCGCAATCATGTTCGGCAGCAGCGCTTCGGTGCTTTCGCCCTTCACGTGTGCGCGATACAGCAGCCATTCACCTTTATCGGTGGTCAGACGTTCAGCCTGATCGACGGTAATACCGCAGCCACGTGCCCAACCTTCGGCCGCTTTGCTTGGTTTACCTTCCGCGTCGAACGCCTGGGCAATCGCCGGGCCGCGTTTTTCGACTTCGCGATCGGCCTGTGCAGCCGCCAGATTTGCCACTTTCAGCGCCAGACGACGCGGTGCAGCAAACCATTCAACTTTACCGTGCGCGAGGCCAGCGTTATCCAGCTCTGCGGTCACGTTCGCAGCAAAGGATTCAGCCAGGCTGCGCAGTGCTTTTGGTGGCAGCTCTTCTGTGCCGATTTCCACCAGGAAAGTTTTCTCAGACATGGCCGCCTCTTATTTATTCTTGTTGCACATCGGGAAGCCAAGGGCTTCACGGGAAGCATAGTAAGCTTCTGCCACTGCTTTAGTCAGGGTGCGAATACGCAGGATATAGCGCTGACGCTCGGTGACGGAGATGGCTTTACGCGCATCCAGCAGGTTAAAGCTATGGGCGGCTTTCAGAATACGCTCGTAGGCAGGCAGAGGCAGCGGGTTTTCCAGCGCCAGCAGCTGCTGAGCTTCTTTCTCGTACTGCTCGAAGCAGGTAAACAGGAAGTCCACATCGGCGTATTCGAAGTTGTAGGTGGATTGCTCCACTTCGTTCTGATGGAACACGTCGCCGTAGGTAGTTTTACCCAGCGGGCCGTCGCTCCAGACCAGATCGTAAACGCTGTCCACGCCCTGGATATACATCGCCAGACGTTCCAGACCGTAGGTGATTTCACCGGTCACCGGTTTACATTCCATGCCGCCAACCTGCTGGAAGTAGGTGAACTGCGTCACTTCCATACCGTTCAGCCACACTTCCCAACCCAGACCCCAGGCACCCAGCGTTGGGTTTTCCCAGTTATCTTCCACGAAACGAATATCGTGAATGGTTGGATCCATACCCAGCTCTTTCAGAGACCCGAGGTACAGCTCCTGGATGTTGTCCGGAGACGGTTTAATCACTACCTGGAACTGATAGTAGTGCTGTAAACGGTTCGGGTTTTCGCCATAGCGGCCATCGGTTGGACGGCGGGATGGCTGCACGTAGGCAGTTGCCATTGGCTCTGGGCCCAATGCACGCAGGCATGTCATTGGGTGAGAAGTGCCCGCGCCAACTTCCATGTCCAGTGGTTGAACAATGGTGCAGCCCTGACGAGCCCAGTAATCCTGTAAGGTCAGGATCAGGCCCTGGAAGGTCCTGGTATCAAACTTTTGCATATGATTTCGTGCTGGATACGTGTGGATTTATAGGAAGGATCCAGTATACCCGCTGGCTGCGAGATATACAGTACGAAACGGGGTTGTTTAGGGAAAATTGGGGAAAACCGAGCGAATTTTACTGGATTCTCTCCTGATCTAGCGCATCGAGAGATGTAAAAAACTGCCGTCCGCATCAAAAGAGCAGACAAAACTTTCATTCTGCGCAGTATAGCCGCGGAGCTCATAGCTGCCCTGATAACGCTCAAAACCGGTCACGTCGATTTTCTTCGACGCCGTATTATAACGCTGGGCCGCGTTATTTTTGCATAGCTGCTCCATTTCCAGCGAGAGCGCAGGATTCACTCTGGCGCTTTGCGTTTTCTGCACCACCGGCGGTTCCGCCGTCGAGCACCCTACCAGCAGGATACCAACCAGCAAAAGCGGGAGAGACTTCATCATCATTATTTCTATTTCCGGGCGGTTATTTTAGGCTGTAGCCCTTTATGCCACCGCATTGTGCGAATCTCGCAGCGACTCCACAAGTACGGGGCGGAAAACTCAGAATTATCCATTGAAATAGCGCCAGCTAAGGCGAGTCTGAATCTCTATTAATAGCCAGGAAAAAGGCATCTGATGCAAGCAAAGATTAATTGGATTGATAACCTACGCGGAATCGCCTGTCTGATGGTGGTGATGATCCACACCACCACCTGGTTTGTGACCAATCCACATCAAATCACGCCACTCAGTTGGGATTTCGCCAACGTCCTTAATTCTGCATCTCGCGTCAGCGTTCCACTGTTTTTTATGATTTCGGGCTTTCTGTTTTTCGGCCCGCGTAGCGCTCAGCCGCGCCATTTTCTGCGTATCGCCCTGTGTCTTTTATTCTACAGCGCTATAGCACTCCTCTTTATCGCCGCCTTCACCCACATCAATGTGGAAATGTCATTGAAAAACCTGCTGCAAAAACCGGTGTTCTACCATCTGTGGTTTTTCTTCGCCATCATGGTGATTTACCTGGTTTCTCCGCTGATTGAGGTCAAAGCCATTAGCGGGAAGATGCTGCTGGCGCTAATGGTGGTGATTGGCATTGTGGCGAACCCTAATACGGTTTCACTCAGCAGCGATGGGGCAAAATGGCTGCCAGTCAACCTGTACATCAACGGCGATACCTTCTACTACGTGCTGTACGGATTACTGGGCCGCGCGCTGGGCATGATGGAAACCAGCCGCAAATCGCTAACGTGGGTCTGCGGCCTGCTGTTTGTCGCGGCGGTATGGGTGATTTCGCGGGGAACGCTTTATGAACTGCAGTGGCGCGGTAATTTTGCCGACACCTGGTATGTTTACTGCGGGCCAATGGTGTTTATCAGCGCGGCGGCGCTGTTTATTGTTATCAAGAACACGCTAAACCAGCGCGTTATCCCCGGGCTGGGGTTGATTTCACGGCATTCGCTGGGTATTTACGGTTTCCACGCCTTTATTATCTATGCGCTGCGTAGCTGGAATATTGACCTCAAAAACTGGCCAGCGCTGGATATCCTGTGGGTTTTCGCCGCCACACTCGCCGGTAGCCTGCTCCTTTCTCTGGCCCTACAGCGCGTAGATAAGCGACGGCTGGTTAGCTAGTTTGCTGTAGCGATGATGCCCTCAAACCGGACGAACCGTACATGCAGGCAAACCATGCCAGCACGGATAGTCCTTTGTAGGCAAGCGCCAGCGGCATATTCAAGACGCCGACCAATAGCAGCCCAGCCGCCAGGAGCAGCATCAGCCCACAAAGCCTTTCAAACTGCTGAGTGACGGCCTGGCGGTGCGCAACGATAGCAAAACTTCCCAGCACCAGCACCGCCAGAAAATAGCCTTTATCTTCCAGCTGCGGGCACGCCCGCCAAAGGCAGAAAAGGTACAGTAAAACGCCGAAAATAAGCGCGATGCGTGGTGACTTAACGATATCCCTCATGGTGCATCTCCCTCATCCCTCACGTCACCATTATGGCCAGAGATTTATTTTTCACATCACAACAGCCAGAAAGAGCACCAGTTTCAGAATTCATCAATATGGAATATCAATGAGACGTTAGCGAAGAGCGGCAAACGACCCGCCCCGGAAGGCGCGGGTCGAAGGGGCATCAGGACATTAAAGGCAGAAGCTGCTGATAGATTTGACGGAACGTTTTACGCAATGGCGCATAGTACGCCACGCGCTCGGCATCAGGATGATGCGCCTGCTCCAGAGCCAACTGCGGTAATAACTCCGCGTATGACCTGTCTTTACAGATGGCCAACTGCGCCAGGCGGGCAGCGCCAAGCGCCGGGCCGACATCGCCACCGGTGCGGTAATCAAGCTGCTTGCCACAAATATCCGCCAACATTTGACGCCAATAGGCGCTACGTGCGCCGCCGCCAATGAGGGTGATGCTCTTCGGCTCAACGCCGCAGGCATGAACAACGTCCATCCCGTCGGCTAGCGCGAAGCCAACGCCTTCCAGAACCGCACGCGCCAGTTCGGCTGGGCCATGCTGATGCGTGAGACCGAAGAACACGCCTTTAGCCTCGGGGTTGTTGTGCGGCGTGCGCTCACCGGAAAGATACGGCAGGAACCAGACAGGACCTGCGCTCACATCCGCCGTTTGCGCGGCGTCAATCAGCGCAGGAACCGTCCCTAGCCCCGTAAGCTTCGCCGCCCAATCCAGGCAAGATGCGGCACTGAGCATGACTGACATTAAGTGCCAGCGACCAGGTAACGCGTGGCAGAAGCTGTGCACCGCGCTTTCCGGTTTACTCAGGAAGCCTTCGCTAACAGCGAAATAGACGCCCGATGTGCCCAACGACAGCATTGCCTGCCCGGCATCCGCCATTCCGACGCCAACCGCACCGGCGGCATTATCCCCGCCGCCGGCAACAACCGGCACCGCTGGAATTTTCCAGGCGCTGGCAACCGATGCCAGCAGATGCCCGGTAATGTCACAGCCTTCAAACAGCGCGGGCATATTGTCGCGAGTCAGACCACAGGCCGCGAGCATTTCATCGCTCCAGTCACGCTTCGCCACGTCCATCCACATTGTGCCCGCCGCGTCGGACATATCGCTGGCAAACTCGCCGGTCATCCGCAGCCGCAGATAATCTTTAGGCAAAAGGACCTTATCAACCTGGCGAAAAATCTCCGCTTCATGGCGCTGCACCCACAGCAGTTTCGGCGCGGTAAAACCGGGCATCATCAAATTGCCGGTGATTTGCCGTGAAGTCTTCACCTGCGCTTCCAGCAGCTCGCACTCTTCCGCACAGCGGCCATCGTTCCACAAAATCGCCGGACGCAGCACATTTTGCTGTTTATCCAGCAGAGTCGCCCCGTGCATTTGCCCGGCAATCCCCAGCGCTTTCACACCCTGTAGGCTATGCTGCGCGGCTAACCCTTTCATGGCGCGATCGGTTGCCTGCCACCACTGCTCAGGATCCTGTTCTGACCAAAGAGGGTGCGGACGAGAAACCGTCAATTTTTCTGTTTGCGAAGCCAGCACGGTGCCCTGCTCATCAAGCAGGATCGCCTTTACGCCAGACGTTCCGAGATCTATGCCGATATACATCGCGACTGCTCCTTTAATTAGTACGATGCCCGGCAAGCTTACGCTCCCGGGCATTATTTATCCTGCAGGACTCAAACCTTACTTATCGAACAGGTAGTGGTTAACCAGCCCTTCTAGCAGTTCCTGATGACCGCTCTGATGCTGCGGCGCCAGCTGATGCTGCTCGGCGTATTTCGCCAGTTCCTGCAGTGACATCTGGCCTTTAAGGATCTGCTGGCCCAATTCGCCGTTCCAGCCGGCATAGCGTTTAGCGACGCGTTTATCCAGTTCTCCGCCTTCAACCATGCGGGCAGCCACTTTCAGCGACAGCGCCATGGTATCCATTGCGCCGATATGACCATAGAACAGGTCGTATTTGTCGGTGCTCTGGCGACGAACTTTGGCATCAAAGTTCATCCCGCCGGTGGTGAAACCGCCCGCTTTAAGGATTTCATACATCACCAGCGCGTTTTCTTCTACGCTGTTCGGGAACTGGTCGGTATCCCAGCCCAGCTGCGGGTCGCCACGGTTGGCATCCACGGAGCCAAACAGACCCAGCGCAATCGCAGTGGCAATTTCATGATGGAAAGAGTGACCCGCCAGCGTCGCGTGGTTGGCCTCGATATTCAGCTTAATCTCTTTTTCCAGGCCGAACTGTTTCAGGAAGCCATATACCGTTGACGCATCGTAGTCATACTGGTGCTTGGTTGGCTCCTGCGGTTTGGGTTCAATCAGCAGGGTGCCCTGGAAACCGATTTTGTGTTTGTGCTCGACCACCATCTGCATGAAGCGGCCAATCTGCTCGCGCTCCTGACGCAGGTCGGTATTGAGCAGGGTCTCGTAACCTTCACGACCGCCCCACAGCACATAGTTTTCGCCGCCCAGTTTGTGGGTCGCATTCATGGCGGTGAACACCTGAGTTGCCGCCATGCTGAACACTTCCGGGTCCGGGTTAGTTGCCGCACCGGCACCGTAACGTGGGTTAGTGAAGCAGTTTGCAGTCCCCCACAGCAGCTTCACGCCGCTCTGCTGTTGTTTTTCTGCCAGCACATCGACCATCTGAGCAAAATTATTCAGGTACTCTTTCAGGTTTGCGCCTTCCGGAGAAACGTCGACATCATGGAAACAATAGTAAGGAACATTCAGTTTGTGGAAGAATTCAAACGCCACGTCAGCTTTACGTTTCGCACGCTCGATGGCTTCGCCCGGCTGCTGCCATGGACGATCAAATGAGCCAACACCGAACATATCTGCGCCGTTCCAGCAGAAGGTGTGCCAGTAGCAGGCGGCAAAGCGCAGATGGTCTTCCATACGTTTACCCAGCACCAGCTCGTCCGGGTTGTAGTGGCGGAAGGCCAGCGGATTCTCGGTTTTTGGGCCTTCGAAACGAACACGATCCAGTTGGTCGAAATAAGCTTGCATAATGAACTCCATAATCTGACACGCGGCGAGGAATACTTCGTGTTGTCATACTGAATACTGAATTGCCGTTGCTCAATTACGTTATTTCACACTGCTATTAAGATAATCCACAAATGTGCGCTGGCTCGCAAAATAAAAGGTTCTCCATCTTCTCTTTTTCGTAAATCTTGCATTTGATGATTTTAAAATCAGATCGCGGTCAAAAATTAGAAATTAAACGAAATATCGTAATGGGAAGATAAAAATCTGTAATTGCCAGCCGCTATATACATGTTAAAAATTTGCTGCGTGTTAAGTCATCCCTGTTTCTTTTATCGCCAATCTCATCTCCTATCCCTACAGAAGGCATTACGATTATGAAGATAAAGAACCTTTGCCTCACACTCTGCGCATCGCTCCTCCTGACCAGCATGGCAAGCAGCGCCAAAGAAGTTAAAATCGGCATGGCTATTGATGATCTGCGCCTTGAGCGCTGGCAGAAAGACCGCGATATCTTTGTGAATAAGGCCGAACAGCTGGGCGCAAAAGTGTTTGTTCAGTCCGCAAACGGCAACGAAGAGACTCAGATGTCGCAGATTGAAAATATGATCAATCGCGGCGTCGATGTCCTTGTTATTATTCCTTATAATGGCCAGGTACTTAGCAACGTAATTAAAGAAGCAAAACAAGAAGGAATTAAAGTCCTCGCCTATGACCGTATGATTAATAATGCCGATATCGATTTCTACATTTCTTTCGATAACGAAAAAGTGGGTGAAATGCAGGCGCAAAGTCTGGTCAACCAGGTTCCTCAGGGTAATTATTTCCTGATGGGCGGCTCCCCGGTTGATAATAATGCCAAACTTTTCCGTGCCGGCCAGATGAAAGTATTAAAACCGTATATTGACGATGGCAAAATTAAAGTCGTCGGCGATCAATGGGTTGACGGCTGGCTACCGGAAAATGCGCTGAAGATTATGGAAAATGCGCTGACCGCCAACAATAACAAAGTTGATGCCGTTGTTGCCTCAAACGACGCCACCGCCGGTGGGGCTATCCAGGCGCTAAGCGCGCAGGGACTGGCGGGAAAAGTGGCTATCTCCGGTCAGGATGCAGACCTTGCGGGTATCAAACGTATCATGAACGGTACACAGACCATGACCGTGTATAAGCCGATAACGCTGCTGGCAAACAGCGCCGCAGAGATCGCCGTCGAGCTGGGCAATGGTCAACAGCCGAAGTCAGATGCCACGCTGAATAATGGCCTGAAAGACGTCCCATCCCGCCTGCTTACCCCAATTGAAGTCAATAAAACCAATATTGACGAGACCGTCGTAAAAGATGGTTTCCATAAGAAAAGCGAACTCTAAATGGCATGCCCCAGCCTGGCGCTGGGGCGGCCTGGCCGGCGGTAATTTCCGCAGGCCAGGTTAACGTGGAGCACAAGCACTTATGCCGTATTTACTCGAAATGAAGAACATCACCAAAACCTTTGGGGTCATTAAGGCTATCGACAATGTCAGCCTACGATTAAACCCAGGCGAAGTGGTTTCCCTGTGCGGTGAGAACGGCTCCGGCAAATCGACCTTAATGAAGGTGTTATGTGGCATTTACCCACATGGCAGCTACGACGGTGAGATTATTTTTGCCGGGGAGACACTCCAGCCGACACATATTCGTGATACCGAACGCAAGGGTATCGCGATTATTCACCAGGAGCTGGCGTTGGTTAAGCACTTGACCGTGCTGGAAAATATTTTCCTTGGGGCGGAAGTCAGCCGCCACGGCGTGCTCGATTACGACACCATGACGTTACGCTGCGAGAAACTCCTCGCTCAGGTCAATCTGGCGATTTCGCCGGATACCCGAGTAGGTGATTTAGGGCTTGGCCAACAGCAGCTGGTTGAAATCGCCAAAGCGCTGAATAAACAGGTGCGGCTGCTGATCCTCGATGAACCCACCGCCTCATTAACCGAGCAAGAGACCGCGGTGCTGCTGGATATCATCCGTGACCTGCAAAACCACGGCATCGCCTGCGTCTATATCTCCCATAAGCTTAACGAAGTGAAGGCGATTTCCGACACCATCTGCGTTATCCGCGATGGTCAACATATTGGCACCCGCGATGCCAGCAGCATGACCGAAGATGACATCATCACCATGATGGTCGGACGTGAGCTGACGGCTCTGTATCCGAACGAGCCCCACGCGGCGGGAGATGAGATCCTGCGCGTAGAACATCTCACCGCCTGGCATCCGGTTAACCGCCACATTAAACGCGTTAACGATATTTCGTTTAGCCTGAAACGCGGGGAAATCCTCGGCATCGCTGGGCTGGTCGGCGCCGGGCGCACCGAGGCGGTACAGTGCCTGTTCGGCGTCTGGCGCGGCCGCTGGGAAGGGAAAGTGTTCATTGATGGTAAACAGGTCGATATCCGCAATTGTCAGCAGGCAATTGCCCACGGTATCGCCATGGTGCCGGAAGACCGCAAAAAAGATGGCATTGTACCGGTGATGGCGGTTGGCAAAAATATCACCCTCGCCGCGCTAAATGATTTTAGCGGTGCGTTAAGCAGTCTCGACGACGCGAAAGAACAGCAGTGCATTTTGCAATCTATCCAGCGCCTGAAAGTTAAAACCTCTTCACCCGATCTCGCCATCGGACGCTTGAGCGGCGGCAACCAGCAGAAAGCCATTCTGGCGCGCTGCCTGTTGCTAAATCCACGCATCCTGATTCTCGATGAACCGACACGAGGTATCGATATTGGCGCGAAGTATGAAATCTACAAACTGATCAACCAACTGGTGCAGCAAGGCATTGCCGTCATCGTGATCTCCTCTGAATTACCGGAAGTGCTGGGTCTCAGCGACCGGGTGCTGGTTATGCATGAAGGAAAACTCAAAGCCGACCTGGTGAACCATAACCTGACCCAGGAACAAGTGATGGAAGCCGCCTTAAGGAGCGAACGCCATGTCGAAAAACAATCCGTCTGAACTCAAACTGGCAGCCCCTGCGCCGTCTGCGGCGCTGCGGCTAAAATCACTGAATCTGCAGGTCTTCGTCATGATCGCCGCGATCGTAGTGATCATGCTGTTCTTCACCTGGACCACCGACGGCGCGTATCTCAGCGCACGTAATGTTTCTAACCTGCTGCGCCAGACCGCTATTACCGGCATCCTGGCGGTGGGTATGGTGTTTGTCATTATCTCCGCCGAAATCGATCTGTCCGTCGGCTCAATGATGGGATTGCTGGGTGGGGCAGCGGCAATTTTTGACGTCTGGCTCGGCTGGCCGCTGCCGTTAACCATCATCGTGACGCTGGCTATGGGTCTGGTGCTTGGCGCGTGGAACGGGTGGTGGGTGGCCTATCGCAAGGTGCCTTCGTTTATCGTCACGCTCGCCGGAATGCTCGCCTTCCGCGGCATATTGATTGGTATCACCAACGGCACGACCGTCTCGCCTACCAGCGCCGCTATGTCGCAAATTGGCCAGAGCTATCTGCCAGACGGGGTTGGCTTCACCTTCGGTGCCATCGGGCTGATGGCATTTGTCGCCTGGCAGTGGCGAGGCCGGATGCGCCGCCAGTCGCTGGGTCTTGCGACTCCCGCCTCCACCGGAATGGTGGGTCGTCAGTCGTTGACGGCGGTCATTGTTCTGGGCGCTATCTGGCTGCTCAACGATTACCGAGGGGTTCCTACACCCGTGCTGCTGCTGACGCTGCTGATGCTGGCAGGAATGTTTATGGCCATGCGTACCGCCTTCGGTCGGCGCATTTATGCCATCGGCGGGAATATTGAAGCCGCCCGCCTGTCGGGCATTAACGTCGAGCGTAACAAGCTGGCCGTATTCGCCATTAACGGCCTGATGGTGGCGATTGCCGGGCTGATTCTCAGCTCACGCCTGGGCGCCGGTTCGCCCTCGGCGGGGAATATTGCCGAACTGGATGCGATCGCCGCATGCATTATCGGTGGCACCAGCCTCGCGGGCGGCGTCGGCAGCGTGGCTGGGGCCGTTATGGGAGCATTTATTATGGCGTCTCTCGACAACGGAATGAGTATGATGGACGTCCCGACTTTCTGGCAATATATCGTTAAAGGTGCGATTTTATTGCTTGCCGTCTGGATGGACTCCGCCACCAAACGGCGCGCGTAATTGCCTGGCCGTGGTGTTGCCGATAGCGTCTGCGGCAGCCCCCTCATGATTCACGAGGAACCCTGAACCATGTTTGGAAAACGTCACCGCGTGACGCTGTTATTCAACGCTAACAAAGCCTTCGACCGTCAGGTGGTCGAAGGTGTGGGTGAATATTTACAGGCGTCGCAGTCAGAGTGGGATATCTTCATTGAAGAAGATTTTCGCGCGCGTATTGAAAACATCAAAGAGTGGCTCGGAGATGGCGTTATCGCCGACTACGACGACCCCACCATCGAGGCGCTGCTGACCGATGTCAATGTGCCTATCGTCGGCGTTGGCGGCTCTTACCACCGCCAGGAGCAGTATCCGCCGGTTCACTACATCGCGACCGATAACTATGCGCTGGTTGAAAGCGCATTTTTGCATTTGAAGGAAAAAGGGGTCCATCGTTTCGCATTCTACGGCCTGCCCACCGCCAGTGGTAAACGCTGGGCCGAGGAGCGCGAGTACGCGTTTAGCCAGATCGTCGCCAAAGAGAAATACCGCGGCGTGATTTATCAGGGCCAGGAAACCGCGCCAGAGAACTGGCAGCATGCCCAGAATCGGCTGGCCGATTGGCTGCAAACGCTGCCGCCGCAAACCGGGATCATCGCAGTCACCGATTCCCGCGCACGCCATATTTTGCAAGCCTGTGAGCATCTGCATATCCCGGTGCCAGAAAAACTCTGCGTTATCGGTATCGACAATGAAGAATTGACCCGCTATCTCTCCCGCGTGGCGCTCTCGTCGGTGGCGCAAGGCGCACGCCAGATGGGCTATCAGGCCGCTAAGCTGATGCAGAGGCTGCTCGATAGTGAAGTCCTGCCGCTACAACGCGTGTTGGTGCCGCCCATGCGGGTGATGGAGCGCCGCTCTACGGACTATCGTTCGTTGAACGATCCGGCCGTCATTCAGGCCATGCACTACATCCGCAATAACGCCTGTAAGGGCATCAAGGTCGAACAGGTGCTGGATTCTGTGGGCATTTCTCGCTCTAACCTCGAAAAGCGTTTTAAAGAAGAAGTCGGCGAGACCATTCATGCGGTGATCCACAGCGAGAAGCTGGAAAAAGCGCGCAGCCTGCTGGTCTCAACTTCGCTGTCGATCAACGAAATCTCGCAGATGTGCGGCTACCCGTCGCTGCAGTACTTCTATTCTGTCTTTAAGAAAGAGTATGACACCACGCCGAAAGAGTATCGGGAGCAGCATAGCGAGGCGCTGATTCAGGCTTAATCCGCGAGCGCCGCCCCACCTGAGCACAACGTTCAGCCGGTTTACAGGTAAAAAAAAGCCTTCCAGTGATGGAAGGCTTTTTTATTCTTCAAGTCCGATTACATATGTGCGGCAATCAGACGCTGGTTGTCCTGGTACATCGCGAACAGATAGTCGTTGTAGCTAGAACCTTTGGTCGAATACCCTTTCAGCTTATGAATCATCGCGGTAGCGGTGACTTCCTGATCCGTCTTACGCAACTGCGCGCGTGATTTACGGAATGAGGCATAGGCTGGATGAGTGTTCAGGTTACTTGCGTACGCCTGTACGGACTCTTTAACTGACTCAAACTTGGTGTAGCCGTTAACTGAACCCGAGCCGTTTTTACAACCTTTACCGCATTTCATGCCGAACAGGTTGTTGTTGGTCCGCGCCAGCTTAGAAGTACCCCAGCCGCTTTCTGCTGCAGCCATGGTGGCAACCATGCTACCCGGGATAATATCCACGCGCTCAAGCAAAGAGTTCCACGGCACCTTACGGGTGTTGCCGTTCCAGCTAATTTTGTAGCGAGCGGCAATGTCTTTCAGACGCGCACGCTCAGACGGCGACCAACGGCCTTCGTACTGTTTGGAAACCAACCAGTTACGATCCGCCGTGATGGCAGCATTTTGACTCGTGATATAAGGCATTACCGTCCGGAGAAACGCTCTTTTCCTTGGTGTCCCGGAAGGGTATTTTCGCAAATCAGGAAGTGAACTGCTCTTTACACTATTGCGAGAATACTCTTGCTTACTGCTGGCCTTACTAAAACTTGTCTTTGTTACCGAGGCTTTCTGATGCTTTGTTACCGTGTGTGTTTTTGCGAACACCCCACCTGAAAATGTGCAGATGAGTAACATTAGTATCGCGGCCCCATATCGTCGAATGGGTGTCGATATCATTAGGTCTCCTGGTCGGATGCAATCATTCCAACGCCTTCTTATTTCATAAAATTGAGAGCTGAATCTCAAATTATAGCAAAAATAGCCCGTAAACGCACGTACAAGAAATAGTCCGATTCCGAAACGACCCCACGGACGCGATTCAGCATATGACAATTTACACAGGTAAAATGCCGGGCAGCTCTCATTTTAGTTCATTTTTTGACCTTCATCACTCAGCCCTTTCCCTCCTCCTGATTCAAGGATGAGCCCAGTGCAGCTAACGGCTGGCACACTAAAGAAAAAACCTTCTGGCACAGGATATTGGAATGAAACTCGCCGCTATCATACCGTTACTGTTCCCCGCCCTCGCTAGCGCTGCAAGCTGGACGATAGATGACTTCCCTGCCTTTTCCGCCGACGGGACGGGAAAATTCAGCAGCCAAAAAACACTCACGAAGGGTACTCGCCCTCTCAGACTGAATTTTGACCGCAAGTGCTGGCAGCCCACTTCCGCTATTCGGCTCAATCAGATGCTGTCTCTGGAGCCCTGTCGGGGGGATGCTCCCCAGTGGCGACTGTTCCGCGATGGCGTGTATACGCTGGAAGTGGACACCCGATCCGGTACACCAACGCTGACGATTGCGGTTAAAAGCGCCGCCGAGAGCAACGTAGAACAGGTCAACGTCCGCCAGTGCCCTCGCTGGGATGGAAAACCGCTGACGCTGGATGTCGGCAAAACATTTGCGGAGGGTAGTACCGTCCGCGATTTCTACAGCGGACAAACGGCGGTGGTGCAACAAGGAAAAATCACGCTCCAGCCTGCCGACGGCAGCAATGGCCTGTTGTTGCTTGAAAGTGCAGACGTAACTCAGAGCGCACCGTTTAGCTGGCATAACGCCACGGTTTATTTCGTACTGACCGACCGCTTCGTCAACGGTGATACCCGCAACGACAATAGCTATGGTCGCCATAAAGATGGTATGCAGGAAATTGGCACCTTCCACGGTGGCGATCTTAAGGGGCTCATCAGTAAGCTCGATTATCTGCAAGAGCTAGGCGTTAACGCGCTGTGGATAAGCTCGCCGCTGGAGCAGATCCACGGTTGGGTCGGCGGCGGCACCAAAGGTGATTTCCCTCATTATGCCTATCATGGTTACTACACCCAGGACTGGACACGGCTTGATGCCAATATGGGCACCGAGGACGACCTGCGCGCGCTGGTCGATGGCGCCCACCAGCGTGGCATTCGCATTCTGTTTGATGTCGTCATGAATCACACCGGTTACGCCACGCTTGCTGATATGCAGCAATATCAGTTTGGCGCGCTGTACCTACAAGGCGATGAGATAAGCAAAACGCTGGGCCAGCACTGGACCAACTGGAAACCGGGCCCAGGGCAGAGCTGGCACAGCTTTAACGACTACATCAATTTCAGCGATAAAGCCGGATGGGAAAAGTGGTGGGGCAAAGCCTGGATCCGTACCGACATTGGCGATTATGACAATCCCGGCTTTGACGATCTGACCATGTCGCTGGCGTTCTTACCCGATCTGAAAACCGAGTCCACCACGCCGGCCGGACTACCCAATTTCTATCGTCACAAACCGGATACCCGCGCCAAAGCTATCGACGGCTACACGCCGCGCGACTACCTCACCCACTGGCTCAGCCAATGGGTGCGCGATTACGGCATTGATGGTTTTCGTGTTGATACCGCCAAACATGTTGAAATGGCGGGATGGCAGCAGTTGAAAACGCAGTCTATTGAAGCGCTCGCCGCATGGAAAAAAGCCAACCCGCAAAAGGCGCTGGATGACGCGCCATTCTGGATGACAGGCGAGGCCTGGGGTCATGGTGTAATGGAGAGCGAATATTACCGCCATGGCTTTGACGCCATGATTAACTTTGATTACCAGGATCAGGCGACGAAAGCCGCAAGTTGTCTGGCGAATATCGATCTCACCTGGCAGCAAATGGCCGACAAACTACAGCACTTTAATGTCCTGAGCTATCTATCATCCCACGATACCCGTCTGTTCCGGGAGAACGGCAGTCACGCCGCCGAACTGTTGCTGCTGACTCCCGGCACGGTGCAAATTTTCTACGGCGATGAGTCCAACCGTCCATTTGGCCCAACCGGCTCTGACCCACTACAGGGCACGCGTTCACAGATGAACTGGCAGGATATCGCAGGCAAGTCTGCCGAGACGGTAGAACACTGGCAGAAACTGGGGCAATTCCGCGCTCGTCATTCTGCCGTTGGCATGGGTAAACAAACGACGCTCTCATTACCCCAGGGTTACGGTTTTGTCCGTGAAAATGGGCAGGATAAAGTGATGGTGGTTTGGGCCGGTAATCTCTGATTTAGACTTCACATGACCCTGCGCCTCAGGTGCAGGGTTATCAGAATAAAAAACCACTAAGCAGTTAATATGACGCGTTATACGCTACGCAAGCCTCCGAGGGGCCATTTGCACCACATCGTGAGTGGCGTTATCGTTACCCACTTCACAGAACAAGCAATAGAAAATCAGCTATGACATTCTCACTTTTCGGCGACAAGTTTACCCGCCATACAGGCATCGCCCGCCTGATGGAAGACCTCAACGACGGTTTACGCACCCCTGGCGCTATCATGCTCGGCGGCGGTAATCCGGCGCAGATCCCAGAGATGAATTCATACTTCACGAATCTCCTGGCTGAGATGCTGGAAAGCGGCAAACTCTCTGAAGCACTTTGTAATTATGATGGCCCGCAGGGGAAGAACGATCTGCTGGTTGCCCTCGCCGATATGCTGCGTAATGAATTAGGTTGGGAGATTGGCCCACAGAATATTGCACTGACAAATGGCAGCCAAAGCGCATTTTTCTACTTGTTTAATCTGTTTGCTGGGCGTCGCGCGGATGGCACCACCCGCAAGGTGCTTTTCCCTCTGACACCAGAGTATATCGGCTACGCGGATTCGGGACTCGAAGACGACCTCTTCGTTTCCACCCGTCCTCATATTGAGTTGCTTCCTGAAGGGCAGTTTAAGTACCACGTCGATTTCGATAATTTGCCGATTGGTGAAGACACCGGGATGATTTGCGTCTCGCGCCCAACCAACCCAACGGGTAACGTCATCACCGATGACGAAGTGAAACAGCTGGATGCGTTAGCTACCCAGCACGGCGTACCGCTGGTTATCGACAACGCCTATGGCGTTCCCTTCCCGGGAATCATCTTCAGCGAAGCCACGCCGCTGTGGAATCCAAACACCGTACTGTGCATGAGTCTATCCAAACTTGGCCTGCCGGGCAGTCGCTGCGGGATTATTATCGCCAGCGAAGAGATTATTACCGCCATCAGCAACATGAACGGCATTATCAGCCTTGCCCCCGGCGGGGTTGGGCCTGCCATCATGTGCGAAATGATCAAGCGCAAGGAGCTGCTGCACTTATCTGAAACGGTGATCAAACCGTTTTACTACCAGCGGGTACAGGAAACGATCGCGACTATTCGCCGCTATCTGCCCGAAGAGCGCTGCCTCATCCATAAACCGGAAGGGGCTATTTTCCTGTGGCTGTGGTTTAAAGATTTGCCCATTACCACTGAAGAACTGTATCAGCGGTTGAAAAAACGCGGCGTTCTGATGGTCCCTGGCGACTTATTCTTCCCGGGCCTGGATAAACCCTGGGAGCATACTCATCAATGTATGCGTATGAACTATGTTCCGGAGCCAGAAAAAATAGAAGCAGGAGTTAAGATCCTTGCCGAAGAAATTGAAATAGCCTGGAACGAAAGCCTGTAATATAGGATATATCAGCCTCTAATTATAGAGGTTGATATTTTCTGTGATCCGGGTTGTTATTTAGTAAATAGCGACGATAAATTTCAACGCCCTCCCCCACTCGGATTACTCCCAATTTATTACTCCATTTAATTGCAGCTAAACAATTACCCCTATTATTTATTCCAGCTTACTATGTTAAAAATGGAGTAACAGCATGTTTCATAACAGCATATTATTTTACATAGCAGACTTGTTTTATTCCTAAGTTAAATCGGATTTTTCAAACTTTCGTATGAACAAAAACACCCCGTGCAAGGCTTATTTTTCTACTTACACTGACTAATACGCACTCGGCGTTTTAACTGGTGGAGAAGAATCATGACTTCTAATAACGTTAGCCACTTAAGCATTATTGCAGTGGCAGTACTGATTGCATTCTCACTCTCTGCCTGTAGCGGTAGCGGCGGGGGTTCTCATTCAACGGCTAAAAATGGCACGACCCAGGGCGGGGGTTCCGGCGGTGGCGGTACAGGTGGTGGTGGTGGCGGTACAGGTGGCGGCGGTACTGGCGGTGGTGGCACCGGCGGCGGGTCAACCGCCAGCAACGCAGGAAATAACATCCTCGGCGATGCGGGTGAAGCGGTCTCTGGCGTAGGTGACACGCTGGGCGGTCTGGGTAGCCAGCTGGCAACGAGCACCGGCAACAACCCGGTGACTTCCACCATTTCAACCACCGTAAGCGGGGTGGGTAACGCCGTCGACACGCTGGGAACCGGCGTCACGAACGGCGTGGGTAATTCATCCAATGCCAACGGCGTCGGGACAACGCTTCAGGGAACGACCAGCACCGTCACCGTATTAGGCAATACCGTGTCCGGCGTGGGGAGTAACCTCTCAACCAGCACATCGGGAACACCGGTCGCTGGGGTGACGGGCGTTGTAGGTAATGTCGTCAACAGCGCGGGCCAGATTGTCAGCAGCACCGGCAGCGGATTGACCAGCACGCTGCAAAGCCCTGGTGCGACAGCCGCAACAACGGGCGTCACCTCAGTGGTCAATAATACGCTGGGCGGCGTACAGGGCGTGACGCAAGGCGTCGGCTCTGCCACCGGTCTTGGTACCCCGGTTAATGGCCTGCTGACACAAGTCGGCACCTCCGTTAGCGGCGTGGGCAACCAGGTCGGAACATCATCTCCAACCTTGGGCGGCGTAGGGCAGGTGGTCTCCAGCGTCGGTAATATCGTCACCGATGCAGGCGGCCTGGTGAAACCTACCGGCACACAAACGGGCAGCGGTGGCCTGCTGGCGAGCAACTCTCTAGGCTCAACGCTTAATACCACCGTAACCTCCCTGACCGGCAGTCTGAACGTCAGCACATCGGCCAGCGCGAGTGCCAGCGGTAGCGCAACTGGCAGCAGCACCACAACAACCAGTCCTGCTGGTGGATTATCTGGTTTGCTCGGCGGGTTAAGCGGTAGAAAATAAGCTATATATTTATTAATGCTTTCCGTGCCCCCGCAATGGGGGCACGTTTTTCAGCAGCATAACAATAATCATCCTTGCACAATAAAATACACAAGGAATGCGTCATGAAAACTACCCTGGTTTATGCGCTATCGGGGGTCGTTCTGCTTAATATGGCCAGAGCCGACACATTACCCGCGTTAATTGACCCGAATAACCCCGCTAAAGCGGAACATAACAGCACCCCACAAACGCCACCTGCCGCCGCCCCTAGTTTAACCGTCAGCGTTCCCAAAAATAAATTAACCCCTGAAACGCTGATTAAAGTCGATCATATTCAATTTATTGGCGGCACGGTTTATCCGTTAAAAGAGTTATTACAACCTTTTGCTCCTTATGCGCATAAACAGGTTCCTTTAAAAACAATCATTGGGATCGTTAACGATATTACATTGCGTTATCGAGCCGATGGCTACCCGCTCTCTTATGCCTGGCTGCCGGATAACAATTATCAGGACGGTACTATCAAGATAGTGTTGGTCGAAGGTTACGTCGCCCACAGCGATATTCAGAGTAACAACCCCAATATTGCGGAACGCTTAAAGCGATTAGCCGCCAAAATCATGGCAGAGAAGCCGCTGACCCAAGCCACCTTTGACCGCTATACCCAGCTGATGACACGCACTCCTGGCGTCACCGTCGATGCCAACGCGCAGCTACCGCAGAATATTTATGGCGCCGCTGCTATGCAGGCCAAAAGCATCCAGCCGCACATCTGGGACATCTCATCAACGCTCGACACGCGCCGTAACCAGAATATGGCGTTCGTCAACGGCTCGCTGAGTAACCTCACCAGCTATGGCGATCAGTTGGGCATTGCGACCCTTATCCCGCTGGATAGCTCAACGCGTAAATCATACCTGGGGATGAACTACCAACAGTTCCTGAGCGATGAAGGGCTGATGATGCAGCTAAAAGGCAGTTTTTATCGCGATAATCCGCGCGACTATTCGCGGTTACTGACCTTCACCGACGGTTATCTCGATTCCCGCCAAAAAACCACCCAATACAATGGCGGCGCAACCTTCAGCTATCCGGTTGTCCTCACCGGCAAACAGCAGTTCAACATTAACGGTGGGATGGATTACACCGACAGACGCAACGATAACAACATCCGCGCAATTTTGAATGATGAAACGCTGGGGGATGCAACGCAAAAAACGCATGTCCGTTACCCGGCACTTGAATTCGGTATGAATGGTTTCCAGGCATTTGAGCGGGCCAGCATTAACGGTAAATTGACGTTACGTCAGGGTATTAACGCGGGATCGTTAGCCGACTCGGCCCCCATCCAGGGCAACGATCTGTCGTTTACGTTGTGGAAAAGTAATATCGACGCGGCCTGGATGGTAACCGATACCTGGCGCCTGTCGACATCAATGGAAGGGGATTGGTCGGATAACGATCTTCCTGAACCTGAACGCGTGAGCTTCGGTGCCCAACGTTTTGGTCGCGGCTATCAGGACGGCGAGGCCAGCGGCGATTACGGTTACGGCGGGCAGGTCGAAGTGCGTTATCTGCACCAGCGTAAGGAGAGTACCTGGATTGCCACCGTTCAGCCTTACGTTCTGGCCGATACCGCGCAGACCTGGTTCAACACCCAGGGACTGCCTCATCAACGGCTGGCATCCGTGGCCACCGGCGTGATGTTTGGCGATAACAAACACTACAGCCTGACGGTAGAAGCGGCGCGCCCGGTCGGCGATTTACCGACCGATAGCCATAAGCGCGACTGGCGCTATAGCCTGACGCTAAGCTGGAACTTCAACAACCTACATTAGTTTCGGCGTAGCAGCCTGCCCAACATCGACACAGGCCAGCGCCTGCGTTGGGCAAGCTGCCACGCAGGCGGGGCCTTCTTCGCGATGGCGGCATAAATCACACTTGATAGCCTGTGGTCGCGACTGCTGCACGGCCACGGTCATCGCCCCAAACGGGCATGCCAGCATACAGCTTTTACATCCGATACAACGCGCCTGATCGACACGAACATAGCCCTTTTCCCGACTAATAGCGCCGGTCGGACAGACGTTGCCACACGGGGCATCTTCACAGTGATGGCAGGTTACCGCCGTCGAAAAGGTATCCCCCTTCACCACCCGAATACGGGGAAGAAAAGCATCCCGCGATACGCTGGCGCACGCTTGCTGCGCCTGATGAGCCACCACGCAGGCCACTTCACAGGTACGACAGCCAATACACTTTAGGGAATCAGCGACAATAAACGGGTTCATTCTCCACTCCGCTGTGGGGGATAAACGCTAAGAGTGCCAGAGCTCGCCATAGCCCTGCTTTGATCCGACGTGGGTCCGGCGCATTTTTTGTTCATTGCCACAGGCAATTCAGGCATTTGCCTCAGGCCGAATTGATATGTTCCTTACAATACCGCCGCTTCCACGCGGCGGGCGTCAGCCCGGTATGCTTGCGAAAGATCTGGCGGAAATACCCCACATCAGCAAACCCACACTGCTCAGCCACTTCCTTGAGCGAACGCGCATGATTACTCAGGAGTTTCTCTGCTGCCCGTACCCGCTGGCGGTGAATTGCCTCTGTCAGAGTCAGATGGAATACCCGCCGGTACACTCTCCCCAGATAGTCGGCATTACAATGCAGCTCTTTCGCCAGCATCGAGGTCGAGAGCGGTAAATGGTAACGAGTACGAATCAGCTGTTGGGCACGCCATGCCAATGCCGCGCCGCCTTCATCCTTCGGTTCCTCTGTTTGCGCCGATAAAGAAATATGCTGCAAAATCAGCAGCAAAATAAACTCGAGCGAGGCATTGCGTTGAATCTTTTCCTGCTCGTTGAGGAACTGTCGAAACAGGGTCATTAAATACTGCGGGTCATGCAGCGTAGTCTGCTGAGGAATAGCAAGTTGGGTAACGAGTGAGTGTGGCTGCACCGGCGTATTCACTTCAAAATGTAGCCAATAGAACTTCAGGTCTGCGGGAAAATCTTCAACACCAACATGTCGACGTCCCGGCCACAGTAGCAAGCTATCACCGGCACAGACGTGAAAAATACGATCATCTTCCTGAATCGTTAATGTCCCCTTTTCGACAAAAATAATCTCCCATGAGCGCAACCGACGCGCAGGATGACGACCAACGCCTCGGGAGATAAATAAACCCCCGTTTTGAACCTTAATCGGAAGCGCTATGGATAGATTGAGCATAGATATTAAAAATCCCGCTTATTCATGAGATAAAAATAAAGTTTCTATTTGATTATTAACGATAAATACACCAGCGAACGATCACCTTCACACTTTCCTTATCAAGTCGGAATTACCCTCTTTTTATACTTCTTTATGACCTTGTTGGTCATCCTTTTCCAGGCAAAATTAAACAGGTCATAACATTAAAAAATAACCCTACTGAAAAGAGCCATCTCCACATTGCGAGGAGTACCCCATGACCGCTACACCCATAACCACCAGCGAGATTGTGCCGGGTTCACTGGACGATAAACTATCGATTCGGGAAAAAATCGGCTACGGTCTCGGCGATGCAGGTGGTACCGTTATTACCTGCCTCATCATGAATTTCCTGACTTTTTTCTATACCGATGTCTTCGGTCTCACGCCGGCACTGGTCGGTACCCTTTTTCTGGTGCTACGCGTTTTTGATGCCATTTCCGATCCCATCATGGGCGTACTTGCCGACCGTACCCAGAGCCGCTGGGGACGCTTCCGCCCTTGGCAGCTGTGGATTGCGGTACCCATTGCCATTATTGGCGTGCTGACTTTTACCGTTCCGGACGCCAGCATGGGGGTCAAAATCGCTTGGGCTTTCGGCACGTATTTACTGCTGTCGGTGAGCTATACCGCTATCAATGTTCCCTACTGTGCGCTCATCAACACTATGACCACGCGCCACAGCGAAGTGATCTCCTGCCAGGCGTGGCGCTTCGTGCTGTGCGGCGTGGCCGGTTTTCTGGTCTCCGTCGGTCTGCCCTGGCTGGTGAGAGCGCTCGGCCAGGGTAACACCGCGCAAGGTTATCAATACGGCGTCGGCGTACTCTGTACGATTGCTGCCGTCATGTTCCTGTGCTGCTTCTTCTGGGTTCGCGAGCGCGTATCGCTGGATATGATGGGGAAATTTACCCTTCGTGAACACATTGCCGGGCTGCGTAAAAATGATCAGCTGCTGCTCATGCTGGTGATGTCATTCCTGCTGATCAACGTCTTTAATAATCGCGGCGGCGGCTACATGTACTTCATCACCTACGTACTGGGCGGCTCTACCGGCTACACATCGCTATTCTTCACGATGGTGACCTTTGCCTCCATTTTTGGCTCGGTGATTATAAACCTGCTCTCTCGCCGCTTTGATACCGTCAAACTTTACTACTACACCAACCTGATACTGGCCGCACTCGCCGTTGGCATGTGGTTCTTACCTACCGGGCCTGCTTATCAAACGCTCTGGCTGGTCATCATCCTCGGCAACGGCATCATTCTCGGCTTCACCCTGCCGCTGCACTTCTCACTGATGGCTTTCGCCGATGACTACGGTGAATGGAAAACCGGCGTTCGCTCATCCGGTATGAACTTCGCCTTTAACCTGCTCTTCATCAAGCTCGCCTGGGCATCAAGTGCCGGTATTATCAGCCTGGTCTTTATCTATGTGGCTTATCAGCCGGGTGCGGGAAATCAGACCGCCGAATCTCTGACAGGGATCACCACCATGGAAACCCTGCTACCCGCCCTCTTCCACCTGCTGCTGGCGTTCTCCATTCGCGCCTGCCGACTCAATAATCCTATGATGGCGCGTATTGCAACCGATCTTCGCGCCCGTCACGTTCAGTCTTGAGGAGTTTGTTATGTCCGTTATGGAAGTCAGTCTGCATACATTAAAAGTGAACGACCCGTTTTTCGCCCAGTATCAGCAGCTGGTTCGCGATGTGGTGATCCCCTATCAGTGGGATGCACTGAACGACCGTATCGACGACACAGAACCGAGCCACGCGATTGAAAACTTTCGCATCGCCGCCGGCCTGCAAGACGGTGAGTTTTACGGGATGGTATTTCAGGACAGCGATGTGGCGAAATGGCTGGAAGCCGTTGCCTGGTCCCTATGTCAGAAACCGGATGCCGAGTTAGAAAAAACCGCCGACGAGGTGATTGAACTGGTGGCTGCCGCCCAATGCGACGATGGCTATCTCAATACTTACTTTACGGTCAAAGCCCCACAGGAACGCTGGACAAACCTGGCCGAATGTCACGAACTCTACTGCGCAGGCCATATGATTGAAGCAGGTGTCGCTTTCTTCCAGGCGACCGGCAAACGGCGTCTGCTGGAGGTCGTCTGCCGTCTATCCGACCACATCTATCAGGTCTTCGGCACCGGGGATAACCAGATCCACGGCTATCCGGGTCATCCGGAAATAGAGCTAGCGTTGATGCGCCTATATGAAGTCACGCAGGAACCTCGCTACCTGGCTCTGGTGAACTACTTCGTTGAAGAACGCGGTAAGCAGCCGCACTTCTACGACCATGAGTATGAAAAGCGCGGTAAAACTTCCTACTGGAACACCTACGGCACCGCGTGGATGGTGAAAGATAAGCCCTACAGCCAGGCACACCAGCCTATTGCCGAACAGCAAACGGCTATCGGCCATGCGGTGCGTTTCGTCTACCTGATGACCGGCGTCGCGCACCTCGCCCGCTTGAGCAACGATGAAAGCAAACGCCAGGACTGCCTACGGCTATGGAATAACATGGCCCAGCGTCAGCTCTACATTACCGGCGGTATTGGTTCCCAGAGTAGCGGTGAAGCTTTTAGCAGCGACTACGACCTGCCGAACGACACGGTCTATGCCGAAAGCTGCGCATCGATTGGCCTGATGATGTTTGCTCGCCGAATGCTGGAAATGGAAGGTGATAGCCAGTATGCCGACGTGATGGAACGCGCACTGTATAACACCGTGCTCGGCGGCATGGCGCTGGATGGTAAGCACTTCTTCTACGTGAACCCGTTGGAAGTCCATCCCAACACCCTGAAGTTTAACCACATCTACGATCACGTGAAGCCGGTTCGTCAGCGCTGGTTCGGCTGCGCCTGCTGCCCGCCGAACATCGCGCGCGTGCTGACCTCTATCGGCCACTATATCTACACCCAGCGTGATGACGCACTGTTTGTTAACCTCTATATCGGCAATAGTACAGAAGTGCCGGTAGGCGAACAGACGCTGCGACTACGTCTCAGCGGCAACTATCCGTGGCAGGATCAGGTCAAGATCGTGATTGATTCCCCGGATCCGATTACCCACACGCTGGCGCTGCGTCTGCCGGACTGGTGTACGAATCCGCATGTCGCGCTAAATGGCCGCGATGTGGCGGGGACGGTGAAGAAAGGTTATCTGCACATCAATCACACCTGGCGCAAAGGCGATACCTTAACCCTGACGCTACCGATGCCGGTACGGCGGGTCTACGGGAATCCACTGGTTCGCCACGTCGCCGGGAAAGTGGCGATTCAGCGCGGGCCGTTGGTTTACTGTCTGGAGCAGGCCGACAACGGAGAAGAGCTGCATAACCTGTGGCTACCGGAAACCGCACCGTTTACCGTGCTGGAAGGCAAAGGGATTTTTGCCCACAAAGTGCTGCTACAGGCGCAAGGGGTTAAGCGCACGGCGCAAAACCCGGAACAGCAATCGCTGTGGCATTACGATACCGCTCCCACAACGTCACAGGGACATACCCTGACTTTTATCCCTTGGTTTAGCTGGGCGAATCGGGGTGAAGGTGAGATGCGTATATGGGTTAATGAAGGGAAATAAAGCCCCCTTCAGCCCGGCAGGATCCTCTTGCCGGGTCTGAAAGATTCAGCCATGATGCAGACAGAGAGTTAACCATCACCATGAGGAATCAGTATGAGCAAGGATGTCCCTCCTGTCGTCAGTATCAAACGCGTCAAAGCCTCCATCATCTACCGCCTGATGCTTATCGGCCTTGCGGTGCCAATGCTGATTTTTAGCTTATTTTGCGGTGTGATGGGGATTTTCGGTTACGACATGGTGAAGTGGAACGACGAATCCATCCACGGCATTCTTGCCCTGCCGGTGGCGCTGTTTAGCGGCCTGATGGTCACGGTATTCTTTACGGCATTCCTGGGCTCCATCATCTGCCTCGGCCTGTGGATTTACAGCCGTTTCCGACCGCTGCAGGTCAAAACATTTGATTAAGCAGCAGGCCCGGCAAGCACAACGCTACCGGGCCCATTATTAACTCAGAACAACCCCAACGGTTTATCCGAATAGCTCACCAGCAGACATTTTGTCTGTTGATAATGCTCCAGCATCATTTTGTGGGTTTCGCGCCCAATACCAGACTGCTTATAGCCGCCAAACGCCGCGTGAGCAGGATACGCGTGATAGCAATTGGTCCACACGCGCCCGGCCTGAATACCACGCCCCATTTTATACGCCAGATTACCGTTACGACTCCAGACACCCGCCCCCAGGCCATATTGCGTATCGTTAGCCAGCGCCAGCGCTTCCTCCACGGTTTTGAAGGTCGTTACCGCCAGCACAGGGCCAAAGATTTCTTCCTGGAAGACGCGCATGTTGTTTTGACCAAACAGGATAGTCGGCTCAAGGTAATAGCCATCCTTCAACTCGCCGTCCAGAAGCTTACGCCGCCCGCCGGTTAACACATCGGCACCTTCTTTTTTGCCGATATCAATGTAATTGAGGATGGTTTCCATCTGCCCCTGTGAGACCTGCGCGCCCATTTGCGTTACCGCATCCAACGGGTTCCCGCTGCGAATACGCTCTACCCGGCGAATTGCACGTTCCATAAAACGCTCGTAGATCGACTCATGCACCAGCGCACGGCTTGGGCAGGTACAAACTTCACCCTGGTTAAATGCAAACAGGGCAAAGCCCTCCAGCGCTTTATCAAAGAAAGTATCTTCCTCGTCCATGACGTCGGCGAAGAAAATGTTTGGCGATTTACCGCCCAACTCCAGGGTTACCGGAATGATGTTTTGCGTGGCGTACTGCATGATTTGCTGGCCGACTTCCGTTGAGCCGGTAAAGGCGACTTTGGCGATCCGTTTGGAGGTCGCCAGATATTCACCAATTTCGCCACCCGCACCGTTCACCACGTTAATCACGCCCGGCGGCAGCAGGTCACCAATAATCTCCATCAGCAGCAGTACGGACAGCGGCGTTAACCGCGCGGGTTTGAGCACAATGCAGTTACCCGCGGCCAGCGCAGGTGCCATTTTCCAGCTCGCCATCAGCAGCGGGAAGTTCCACGGGATAATCTGCGCCACCACGCCCAGCGGTTCGTGGAAGTGATAAGCCACGGTGTCTTTATCAACCTCACTGATACCGCCTTCCTGCGCGCGGATACAGGAAGCAAAGTAGCGGAAATGGTCGATGGCCAGCGGCACGTCAGCGCCGTTGGTTTCGCGAATCGGTTTACCGTTATCCCAGGTTTCAGCCGTGGCCAATAGCTCCAGGTTTTGCTCCATGCGATCGGCAATTTTCAACAGAACCGCAGCGCGATCCTGTACGGACGTCTGCGCCCATTTATCCTTCGCGCGATGCGCGGCATCCAGCGCCAGGTCGATATCGCGCGTCCCTGACGAGGCGACTTCACACAATAGCTGGCCGGTGACTGGCGTGAGGTTTTTGTAGTATTCACCATCAACCGGAGCGACCCAATCGCCGCCGATAAAGTTGTCGTAGCGTGCTTTCAATTTAAAAGGAAAACCATATTCGCCGGGCTGGATACGTGATGAAGGGGGGTTATTGGTCATGACCATCTCCTTGCTGTGGGAATACTACAAAGGTAGACTGGCCTGGCGAAATATTCGCCAGCAGGTTACAGCTTTACGACTGCGGTCACGTTATCCGCAGCGCCTTTTAAGGAGATATAATGGAACAACAGATCCCCGGCGTTGAGGTGTTATTTGTGGCCGGTTTTGGCCCTATCACGCGCAGCACGAATACCAGCGCCGCATTTTATCAGACCGCGTTAGGTCTACCGCTCAAAGCAATGGAGGGGAACGAGGAGTACCTGCTGACAGACGTTGACCAACTGAAGGGCGTGAAACATTTTGCACTCTGGCCGCTGTCACAGGCAGCAACTTCGTGTTTTGGTCAGGAACAATGGCCCGCTGACCTGCCTATCCCTCAAGCGTGGATTGAGTTTGAAGTCCGTGATATTGAAGCCGCCACCCAGGCGCTGCTCACTCAGGGCTACACATTATTAATCGCTAACCGTATGGAACCGTGGGGGCAATCGGTGACGCGCTTGCTGAGTCCTGAAGGTTTACTGACTGGGGTGACGATTACCCCGTGGCTACGTGAAGGATTTGAGAACAGGGCGTGACGGAAACATCATCTAATACGGCCTACAAATCATACGATTCGTAGGCCGTTTCACTCTTCGCGGTTAATTACATCGCCGCGCGGAAAATCGCCATAATTTCGTCGTGCGTGGCCTGAATCGGGTTGGTAAAGCCGCAGGCATCTTTCAGCGCGTTAGTGGCCAGAACAGGAATGTCCTCTTCTTTTACATTCAGATCGCGCAGACCCGCCGGAATGTTCACCTTACGCGCCAGTTTGCGAATGGCGTCGATACAGGCCTGTGCGCCCTGATCATTGCTCATTGCACTCACATCAATGCCCATCGCATGGCCACAATCACGCAGACGCGCGGCCGCCACTTTGCTGTTGAACACCTGTACGTGCGGCAGCAGCACGGCATTACACACGCCATGCGGCAGATCGTAGAAGCCACCCAGTTGGTGCGCCATCGCATGGACATAACCCAGCGATGCGTTGTTGAACGCCATCCCTGCCAGGAACTGCGCGTAGGCCATCGCTTCGCGTGCTTCGCTGTTGCTGCCGTTTTCCACCGCCGTTGGCAGATTTTCGACAATCATGGTGATCGCTTTCAGCGCGCAGGCATCGGTAATCGGGGTCGCGGCAATAGACACATAAGCTTCAATGGCGTGGGTCAGCGCATCCATACCGGTCGCTGCGGTCAGCCCTTTCGGCATTCCTTCCATCAGGGAAGAGTCGTTGACGGACAGAACAGGCGTCACGTGCTTATCCACAATCGCCATTTTGATATGACGCGTCACGTCGGTGATGATGCAAAAACGAGTCATTTCAGACGCCGTACCCGCCGTGGTGTTGATGGCAACCATCGGCAACTGTGGCTTGGCAGAGCGGTCAACGCCTTCATAATCGCGGATATGACCACCGTTCGCGGCAACCAGCGCGATACCTTTTGCACAGTCGTGTGGAGAACCACCGCCCAGTGAAATCACACAGTCACAATTATGGGCACGAAGCAGCTTCAGACCCTCCTCGACGTTGACCGTGGTTGGGTTCGGGTGTGTTCCATCAAAAACGACGCTCTGAATATCATATCCCTGAAGGCGTTTTTGAATATCACCCACAACGCCCAGCTTATTCAGAACTGCGTCGGTCACAATTAAGGCATGGCGATAGCCATATTCTTTCATTGTATTCATTGCATCATTTAATGCGCCATTACCGATAACATTCACTGATGGAATGAAGAAAGTGGATGCAGCCATGATAGTTCCTTTATTTAGTAAGCAGGCCACGAGAGTAGAGGAATAGAGAATGTGAAAATATGATCATCATTGCATTTTCACCGTTCGAAAAAATAAAAAGCACGCTAGGTTAAGATTCCTAACGTGCTGATTATTAATTAATATGTTTTTGTATTCAGAATGATATATTTTTTACATTAATTGTTAATTTTTATTATCCGGAAACAGTAATGCATCGCGCAATAAATGATCATTTCCACGGCGACGCGTGAAACCAATACGGTTGAAATATTCCAGGATCTGAATAGCTAATTTACGGCCCACATTCAGTTTATCGCGGAAATCAGCCGCGCAGGTCGAGCCTTTTTCCAGATCGAGTTCACGAATCATACTGGCAAACGCGACAATACGGTCATTACGATAATAGCGATCTTTCACTATTGCAGTAATCATCCCCTGCTGCGCCGCCAGACGTAGTACAACGCGCATGGTGTTCTCATCCGTACCGGTTTGGGTCGCCAGGTCTCGTACCCACCACGGTTCATCGCCAAACAGCGGCTCGGCTTTCAGCCAGATAGCCTGTTGCTCATCGGTCAAACCCGCTTTGTGATCCGGCAGATGCAGCCAGCCGTGATGGCTGGCAATCGTACCGCTTTCGCGCATCCGCTCAATCAGCGTCAGTACCAGCGCCTCTTCTTCCATCGGCAGAGCGATGCGGCGTAAGCGCTCGCGTCCAGGGCCTGGTTCATCTTTATGCTGCTCGTGGTAAACCGCCAGCGCGTCTAATAGCTTGCGCTGCCAGCGTGCCGCCAGCGGCGCATCCAGAAGGCTATCGCCGGCAAGAATAAAGCCTGGCTGCGCAATCAACTGTTGCAGCCCCAAAGGACTCAACTGGCGCGCCCAGCTAAACTCGCCGAGTTTCACCGCATCACGGGAAAGATGTACCGCCAGCGCCTGTGCATCATCCTTTGCCAGCGCCAGCGCGGCAATCCACGCCAGATATTCCGCCTTGCGTTTACCGCGCCGCGGTGAATTCAGCGTCACCACCCGAGCGCCCGCCAGCGTTACTTTGGCCGAGATATCGCGCAGCACAAGCCGGTCGTTATCGGCCAGCCACAGCGGCGCATCGAGGACCAGCTCCGCCAGATTATTTTCCAGCAGCGAAACGCGTCCGGTGATATGACTCGCCGCATGGTGGATATGCAGCGGCTGCCATTGGCTAAGCGGAGTATGGCTTTGCAGCTCGACAATAATCCGTTCGGACGGCGCAGGCGGTTCTTCCGAAAGCAACCAATCACCTCGGCTCAGGTCGTCTTTTTCCGCCGCGCCGACAATATTGAGCGCAATACGCTGTCCGCCGTGCGCCTGTTCTACCGGCTGGTTCTGCGCATGCAGACCACGCACGCGCATTGGCGTGTTCTTACCGGTCAACCATAGCGTATCGCCGACGCGTACATCACCCGACAGCGCCGTCCCGGTCACCACTAAACCCGCACCTTTGACGGTAAACGCGCGGTCAATCGCCAGACGGAAACGCTGGTGCGTCAAGTGTTCACGGGCAGAAAGCTGACGCAGATGGTCGCGCAGCGCGTCAATACCGATATTTTCCGTCGCCGCCGTTTCAAACAAGGTCGCGTCTTCGAAGCCATACTCACGCAGGACGTCAGTAATTTCACGGCGAACCTCATTGATGCGTTCAGCATCCACGCGGTCGGTTTTGGTGAGCGCCACGGTGAGCGTTGGATTACCGGTCAGCTGCAGGATCGCCAGATGTTCACGCGTTTGCGCCATCACGCCGTCATCACACGCCACCACCAGCAGGGCATGATCGATCCCCCCCACGCCCGCCAGCATATTTGAGAGAAACTTTTCATGGCCTGGCACATCGATAAAACCCAGTACGCGTCCGTCCACCTGCGGCCAGTAGGCGTACCCTAAATCGATGGTCATGCCGCGGGATTTCTCTTCCGGCAGGCGATCGGCGTTAATACCGGTAATCGCCTGCAGCAGGGTGGTTTTGCCGTGGTCAACGTGCCCGGCGGTGGCAATAATCATTTCAACAACATCTCCAGAAAACGAGGTTCATCTTCAAGGCAGCGTAAATCGAGCCACAGACGACCATCATAAATTCGCCCGATAACCGGGATAGGCAGGCTGCGCCAGCGGGTCGACAGCGCTTCCAGCTGACTCCCTCGACCGTCGAGCGGCGTCAGCGCGATTGCCGCACTAGGCAGGCTTTCTGACGGCAGTGAACCACTGCCAATTTGCGACGCGCACGGCATCACCTGCACGGAAAATTCATCGCCATAGCGTGCAGCCAGCGGTTCGCGTAAGCGTTCGGCCTGCTGCTGAATGTCTTGCGCACTGCGGCTCAACAGCCGCAGTGTTGGCAGTTCTGCCGCCAGTTTTTCAGGATTAAGATACAAGCGCAACGTAGCGTCCAGTGCGGCCAGAGTCATTTTATCCACCCGCAGCGCACGCTTGAGCGGGTGCTGCTGTAGCTGGGCAATTAACGCTTTTTTCCCGACGATAATGCCCGCCTGCGGGCCACCTAGCAGTTTGTCACCGGAGAAGCTCACCAGGCTCACGCCCGCAGCAATCATCTCCTGTGGCATCGGTTCTTTCGGCAGGCCGTAGCGGCTGAGATCGACCAGCGAACCACTGCCCAGATCGGCAACGACAGGCACATCCAGCTCGCGGCCCATTGCCGCCAGCTCAGCTTCATCCACCGATTTGGTAAAGCCTTCAATGCTGTAGTTGCTGGTGTGTACCTTCATCAGCAGCCCGGTGTTGTCGTTCACCGCCTGGCGATAATCTTTTGCGTGAGTGCGGTTGGTCGTGCCCACTTCATGTAGCACGCAGCCAGCCTGACGCATGACGTCGGGAATGCGAAACGCGCCGCCAATCTCCACCAGCTCGCCACGGGAAACCACAACCTCTTTGCCCGCTGCCGTCGCTGCCAGCATCAGCAACACCGCGGCGGCATTGTTATTGACGATGCAAGCATCTTCCGCTCCGGTTAAACGGCACAGCAAATCCGCCAGCGCGCGATCGCGATGACCGCGCCCCGCGCCGTCCAAATCATATTCCAGCGTCACCGGGTCGCGCATCGCCTGCGTGACGGCTTCAATTGCCGACTGCGACTGCTGTGCACGCCCCAGATTGGTGTGCAACACGGTTCCCGTCAGGTTAATCACCGGGCGCAGTGCGCTCTGGGCATCTTGCTGTAAACGGCTCGCTGTTTCCTGCGCCCAGTCCCCGCACCATGCGGGCAGCGTTTGCTGTTCGCGGATGCTCAGGCGAGCTTCATCCTGCATCTGACGAAGCCGTTCCACTACCTGCGAATGGCCGTGGACATCAAGTAGATGGGCGAATGCAGGATCGCGAAGTAAGCGGTCGGTTGCGGGAAGCTGGCTGTAGAGCGAACGGTTTTCGGTAGTCATGGATAGGCCTGACGGTTAAATGTTACCCCTCCCGGCCGAGAGGGAGTCATAGAAAGGATTGTACAATGTACAGCGGCTTAGCGTTATAGCGTTCAATCAAGCCTTTGGCGGTTCGGTGCGCGCAAAACTTTCGCGCAGGAAGAGCGTTTCCACCAGCTTCACCAGGTTTGGGCGATCGACACACCAGCCCGGGGCGATACGGCGGAAGTTGAGATAGCCAATGGCGCAGGCAATGGCTATCGTCGCGAGGTTAAGGGTGTCGGTTTTTAGTGTGCCGTCGCCGAGGTAGCTTTCCAGCGCATCAAGGCTGCGGCTAATTTTTTGCCGCTGACGCAGCACTTCGGCTTCTGATTGCTGCGCGGCTGGACGCGCCAGCTCGCGCACGGAGGTCAGCCCGGCGTCCATAATACCGTCGGCCAACGCTTCAAGCTGACGGACTTTCAGCGCCGCCAGAGGATCGTGCGGCACCATTTCAGGCGCGACGCCAAGCTGCTCGATGTACTGCGCAATGATGGGGGAATCAAACCAGCTCTCGCCATCGTCGGTCACTAGCGCGGGGACTTTTCCCAGCGGGTTAAACTGCGCGACGCCGTTTTCCGCGTTGTAGGGCTGTTCATTGACAAACTCAAATGCTATCCCCTTCTCCAGTAAGAGGATTGAGATCTTACGCACAAACGGGCTGGTGTAGCTGCCGACCAGTTTCATCATTCTCTCCTTCGCGCCAACAAAGAGATCAGTATGGCTCAGGCCGCCGCATTCGCCCCCTGGTTTTTACCGGCCTAGTGATCCAGATAGAGATAATGCATCCAGCTGGTCATGCGCAGCAGCACCTTACGCATCACCGAAACGTGGGCGAAATGGTCAGAGTAAACCGCCACCTGAGCGTAGATACCGTCCGGGAGCGCATCGACATCGGCATTTGGATCCAAATCAATCAGCGCCAGAACGCCGTCGGTCCCCGGCACCACGGTTAACGACTGCAATGCTCCCTGCGCCTGATAGGAACCTCCAGGCACGACCGGCAGAATGCTCGACAACTTGCCATGGAAAACCTGCCCCGGTAGGGCGTTAAACACCACTTCCGCATCATCACCAGCCTCAAGACGCAACAGCGAATTCTGGCGGAACTGGGCGACAATCTGCCGTTTCTGATCGGGAATGAAGACCATCACCGGACGCAGTGGCAGCGCGGCGGCGTAAGTGCCCGGACGGATAAGAACCTGGGTAACGTAGCCATCACTCGGCGCACGGATAACGGTTTGGTCGAGGTTATACTTCGCCTCCGTAAGCTGTGCTCGCAGACTGACAATCTGCGACTGCTCGCCGTTAACCATGCTGTCTAACTGGCTTTGTATCTGCGCCTGTTCAGCCACAGAGCCTTTGACCATCGCATCCTGCGCCAGATAGTTTTGCCGCGCGTTATCAATATCGCTTTCTGAGAACGGATTGACCCGCGCCTGGCTGCCTTTTAAGTATCGCTGGTAATCTTTGTACAGGCGGTCTCGCTCCGCCGACACGCGGGTAGTATTGGCCTGCGCCTCAGATAATTGGCCTTTCAGCGTCTGCACATTGTGCGTCGCCGTAATCAAGTCCGCCTGTAGGCGATCGACCCGGGCCTGATAGCGCGTGGGATCAATTTTAAATAACACCTCACCCTTTTTGATCAGCTGGTTATTTTTATCCGTAACCTCGCTAACCACACCGGTGACCTGCGGCGTAATCGGAATCGAAATAACCGCTTTTTGCGCAGTAAAGGTATAAGGGTGGTTATAGTTCATTAATAAAATAAGCCCGCTAACCAAAAATATACCGCCTAACGCCGCCGTGGCCAGCGTCCATTGGTTTACCGGAATACGGAATATTTTAAATACCGCCCACGCCAGCGCGACATAGGTCAAAACAATCAGCAGATCCATGATTATTGCTCCGGCGTGTTCGTATCAGTTGAGGGACGAATTTCCGCAATCTTTTGCTCCAGCTCTGCGACCCGCCGAGAGAGCTGAGTTAGCGCGTCTTCACCCGTGGGCACTGGCTCTGGAGGCTGAACATGCGACTGCATTCCCCAACCGCGTTCAGGCTGATAGAGCGTGGCCCAAATCCATAAAAACGGCCAAATTACGTGCAGCGTAAATAGACTCACCCAACCTGCGGTATGAATAGCATCCGCATGAGGATGATTACGCTTTTTCGCAATCGTATAAGGAATATCGTGAATCATGATGATTCCGTAAAACAGAACCAGAAAGACGAAGATCAGCACACCCAACGCAAAATAGTTTAGAAACATACTTGCCTCAGAATTACGCTAATAAGAGTTATAGACCGGAGGCAGCCGCACGCAATCCAGGCTGATATTAGTGAAGATAATGTGCGTTGGTGATTTTCGCCATCATACCGAAGGGGAATTTTTACTTCTGGAGACTGGCCGAAATAATTGCTGGCAACGCCGGGGAGGCATTACCAGCAGGTGATGCTTTTCAGCGCATTACTTGTGCTGACTTTCCACTGGACGATACAGGTTACGGTAGTATTCCAGCCGGGACAGAAACATCTCCGCCTTGTCCTCGGGAATCTCTGAAGGGACCCGATCAGAATGTGACCGTTTTTTTAGATACTCCATAAACGCCTGGCTGGAGGCCATGAAATCTACCGCTTTATCGATGATTTGCGGTACGTTCTCACCCATTTTGCTCATTACGTGCCCTCCCGTTCATAAGACCTTTCTATAAGAATGGATAATCCCGCCGGAAGGGGTTGAGGAAAATGTGCGAATTTACATCAGTAATTTTCAAAAAAGCGATCAAGTTAACTATTTTATGAAATCGCAATGTTATTCAATACGTTATATACTTAGATTACTTACTATACCGCAAAGAAACCACCTCATTTTGTATAATTAACTACCAGAAATGAGCGACAACGCGCATACTAGGGCTTATTACGTCTATTTTATTATCAGATATCAGCAACATGAAAGAAATTGAAAAGAACGAAATCAAACGCCTGAGCGACCTGCTTGACGCCATCCGCCACCAGCAGGCAGCGCTGTCTCTGGTCGACAGCGCGGAGAAATACGCCGAGCTGGAAAGCGAAAAAGAAAAGCTCGAAACCGAAATCGCTCGACTGCGTGCAGTACATACACAAAAGCTGAGCAAAGAAGCGCAAAAGCTGGCGAAATTGCCGTTCAGCCGCGCCATCACCAAAAAAGAACAAGCGAACATGGGCGCGCTGAAAAAGAGCGTTCGTGGTTTAGTCGTTGTTCACCCCATGACCGCTCTGGGTCGTGAAATGGGTCTGCAGGTCATGACTGGGTTCGCCAAAAGCGAATTCTGATTCTCCCGCACCTCTGACCTTCTCCCACCCCGGGAGAAGGTTTGTTTTACCCTCCCCCCTTGCTCGCAAAATTGGCCCAACCAATTTAACAACCAAATATCTATTGGTTCACAATTCCATCATCATGCATCACATTGACATTGCCAATAAATAACATTTAGTTAACCATTTGTTGTCATTACCCCTACACAACCCAATTGGCAGGGCCAATTTTACATAAACTGTGACGCAGAGATGAGCTTAGACTCACCGCGAATCGGCGAGTAAGGCCCCCTGGAGACCTGCATGAGCCTCTGGCAACAAAACTACGATCCGGCTGGGAATATCTGGCTGTCCAGCCTGATCGCATCGCTCCCGATTTTGTTCTTCTTCTTCGCATTGATTAAACTCAAGCTGAAAGGCTACGTCGCCGCCAGCTGGACGGTAGGCATTGCCCTCGCCGTCGCCCTGCTGTTCTACAAAATGCCGGTCGACCGCGCGCTAGCCTCGGTGGTGTACGGTTTCTTCTACGGCCTGTGGCCCATCGCCTGGATTATTATCGCCGCCGTCTTCGTCTACAAAATTTCGGTGAAGACCGGGCAGTTCGACATTATTCGCTCGTCGATTCTCTCCATTACCCCTGACCAACGCCTGCAGATGCTGATCGTCGGTTTCTCCTTCGGTGCCTTCCTCGAAGGGGCGGCCGGGTTCGGCGCGCCGGTGGCGATTACCGCGGCACTGCTGGTAGGCCTCGGCTTTAACCCGCTGTATGCGGCGGGGCTGTGTCTGATCGTCAATACCGCTCCGGTAGCCTTTGGCGCGATGGGTATTCCAATTCTGGTTGCCGGCCAGGTGACCGGGCTGGATAGCTTTGAAATCGGCCAGATGGTAGGCCGTCAACTGCCGTTCCTGACCATTATCGTGCTGTTCTGGATCATGGCGATTATGGACGGCTGGCGCGGCATCAAAGAGACCTGGCCTGCGGTGATGGTGGCCGGCGGTTCATTTGCTATCGCGCAGTATCTCAGCTCCAACTTCCTCGGCCCTGAACTGCCGGACATTATCTCATCGCTGGTTTCACTGGTCTGTCTGACGCTGTTCCTTAAACGCTGGCAGCCGGTACGTATTTTCCGCTTTGGCGATATGGGCGCATCGCAGGTCGATATGGACCTCTCGCGCACCCGCTACAACGCCGGGCAGATTGTTCGCGCCTGGTCACCGTTCCTGTTCCTGACCGCCACCGTGACCCTGTGGAGCGTGCCGCCGTTTAAAGCGCTGTTCGCCCCGGGTGGCGCGTTGTATGAGCTGGTTGTGAATATTCCGGTTCCGTACCTCGACAAGCTGGTCGCTCGTATGCCGCCGGTGGTCAATCAGGCCACCGCTTATGCCGCGGTCTATAAGTTCGATTGGCTTTCCGCCACCGGCACCGCAATCCTGTTTGCCGCCCTGCTGTCCATCGTATGGCTGCGCATGAAGCCCAAAGACGCCATCACCACCTTCGGTTCCACGCTCAAAGAGCTGGCGCTGCCGATTTACTCCATCGGGATGGTTCTGGCATTTGCCTTTATCTCTAACTACTCAGGGCTGTCCTCTACGCTAGCCCTGGCGCTGGCGCATACCGGCCACGCGTTCACCTTCTTCTCGCCGTTCCTTGGCTGGCTTGGCGTGTTCCTGACCGGTTCAGACACCTCTTCCAACGCCTTGTTCGCCGCGCTGCAGGCCACCGCCGCACAGCAAATTGGCGTCTCGGACGTGCTGCTGGTTGCGGCCAACACCACCGGCGGCGTGACCGGCAAAATGATTTCGCCGCAGTCCATCGCTATCGCCTGTGCGGCGGTGGGTCTGGTGGGTAAAGAGTCCGACCTGTTCCGCTTCACCGTGAAGCACAGCCTGATTTTCACCTGCATGGTGGGCGTGATCACCACGCTACAGGCTTACGTATTAACGTGGATGATCCCGTGATAACACTGCCCAAACGTCTGTCAGACGATGTCGCCTGCCGCGTGCGGGCGCTGATTGAAGAACAACAGCTGGAAGCGGGCATGCGTTTGCCCGCGGAAAGAAAACTGGCAAGCCAGCTCGGCGTCTCGCGCAACTCACTGCGCGAAGCGCTGGCGAAGCTGGTGAGTGAGGGATTGCTGCTGAGCCGTCGTGGCGGTGGCACCTTCGTACGCTGGCAGCATGAAGGCTGGTCCGAACAGAATATTGTGCAACCGCTAAAAACCTTACTGGCTGACGATCCTGACTACAGCTTCGACATTCTTGAAGCCCGTCATGCTATCGAAGCCAGCACCGCGTGGTACGCCGCAATGCGCGCAACCGACGCCGACAAAGAAAAAATCCGTCTCTGTTTTGAAGCCACCCAGAGCGATGATCCGGACCTCGCCTCACAGGCCGACGTGCGCTTTCATCTGGCGATTGCCGAGGCGTCCCACAACGTGGTGCTGCTGCAAACCATGCGCGGCTTTTTCGACCTGCTGCAATCTTCGGTGATTCAGAGCCGCGAGCGCATGTATCTGGTGCCGCCGGTGTTTGCCAAACTCACCGAACAACATCTGGCGGTGCTGAATGCAATTACCGTCGGTGACGCTGAAGGAGCGCGCCAGGCGATGATGGCGCACCTTGGGTTTGTCCACACCACGATTAAACGTTTTGATGAAGACCTGGCCCGCCAGGCGCGGATCACCCGCTTGCCCGACGACCACACCGATATTTCCAGGGAGAAAAAAGCATGATTATTTCCGCCGCGAGTGACTACCGCGCCGCCGCCCAGCGCATCCTGCCGCCGTTCTTGTTCCACTACATCGACGGTGGTGCGTATGCAGAACACACTCTGCGTCGCAACGTGGAAGATCTGTCGGACGTAGCGCTGCGCCAGCGGGTACTGAAAAATATGTCCGACCTGAGCCTGGAAACCACGCTGTTTAAAGAGCAGCTCTCCATGCCGGTGGCGCTGGCCCCTGTCGGCCTGTGCGGCATGTACGCCCGTCGTGGCGAAGTACAGGCAGCGGCGGCAGCGGATGCCAAAGGCATTCCATTTACGCTCTCTACCGTATCGGTGTGTCCGATTGAAGAAGTGGCACCAACCATCAAGCGTCCAATGTGGTTCCAGCTGTACGTCCTACGCGATCGTGGTTTTATGCGTAACGCGCTGGAACGCGCCAAAGCGGCCGGTTGCTCAACGCTGGTGTTCACCGTTGATATGCCAACGCCGGGCGCGCGCTATCGCGACGCGCATTCCGGAATGAGCGGTCCAAACGCGGCGATGCGTCGCTATTGGCAGGCCGCGACTCACCCGCAGTGGGCATGGGATGTCGGTCTGAACGGTCGTCCGCACGATTTAGGTAATATCTCCGCTTATCTTGGCAAACCGACCGGACTGGAAGATTACATCGGCTGGCTGGCGAATAACTTCGATCCGTCTATCTCCTGGAAAGACCTCGAATGGATCCGCGAATTCTGGGACGGTCCAATGGTGATCAAAGGGATCCTCGATCCACAAGACGCCCGCGATGCTGTGCGCTTCGGCGCAGACGGCATCGTCGTTTCCAACCACGGCGGCCGCCAGCTTGACGGCGTGCTCTCTTCGGCCCGCGCCCTGCCTGCGATTGCTGACGCGGTGAAAGGGGATATCACAATTCTCGCCGACAGCGGTATTCGCAACGGGCTGGATGTGGTGCGTATGATTGCGCTCGGCGCCGACAGCGTTCTGCTGGGCCGCGCTTATCTGTATGCGCTGGCGACACATGGCCAGGCAGGGGTGGCTAACCTGCTGAACCTGGTTGAAAAAGAGATGAAGGTCGCCATGACGCTGACCGGAGCGAAGTCGATTAAAGAGATTAGCCGCGATTCACTGGTGCAGAGCGCCGAGGTGGCGCAGGTGTTCCAGGCCATTAAGCAGGGTAGCGCAGCGTAAGTTTACTCGCGTTTTCCCTCACCCTAACCCTCTCCCCCGCGGGGCGAGGGGATCGTTTTGCATCGTTTGAATGTTCACAGACCTGCTCTGCGCCCTTCCCCTTTTAGGGAGAGGGCCGGGGTGAGGGTTTGCCCAAATTCTGCTATCCTGCCCGCGCAATCCAAGGGGGCAGTATGCTTAACATCGTTTTATTCGAACCTGAAATCCCGCCGAATACCGGGAACATCATCCGTCTGTGCGCTAATACCGGCTTTAATCTGCATATTATCGAACCCATGGGCTTTGCCTGGGACGATAAACGCTTACGCCGCGCGGGCCTGGATTACCATGAATTCACCGCCGTACAGCGCCACGCTGATTACGCCGCATTTGTGGAAAGCGCAAAACCACAGCGTTTATTTGCCCTGACGACTAAAGGCACGCCCGCACACAGCGCGGTGAGCTATCAGGACGGTGACTTTTTGATGTTTGGCCCGGAAACCCGCGGTCTGCCCGCCACCATTCTGGACGCGCTGCCGCCGGAGCAAAAAATTCGAATTCCTATGATGCCGGACAGCCGCAGTATGAACCTGTCGAACGCGGTATCGGTAGTTGTGTATGAGGCATGGCGCCAGCTGGGATATCCGGGCGCGATTTTGCGATAATGAGAAATCGTCGGCCGGATAGCGCAGAAAGCGTCTTACCCGGCCGACACATGAACGACTTAGATACCGTCGCCGTATTCAAATCCGTGGTTAATACCGTTGAAGTGCTGGTCCATATCCATCGCCGGTTTATCCGACTCCGGTTTGCCGACGATGCGCGCCGGTACGCCTGCCGCCGTGGTATGCGGAGGGACGGGCTGCAGAACCACGGAACCAGCGCCGATTTTCGCACCGCGTCCGACTTCAATATTGCCGAGGATTTTCGCCCCGGCGCCAATCATCACGCCTTCACGAATTTTCGGGTGACGGTCGCCGCTGGTTTTGCCAGTACCGCCGAGGGTCACGGACTGCAGAATCGACACGTCGTCTTCAATCACCGCGGTTTCACCCACCACGATGCCGGTCGCGTGGTCGAGCATGATGCCGCGGCCGATTTTCGCCGCCGGGTGGATATCCACCTGGAAAGAGACCGACACCTGGTTTTGCAGGAAAATCGCCAGCGCGCGACGCCCCTGTCCCCACAGCCAATGGCCAATACGATAAGCCTGCAGCGCGTGGAAACCTTTGAGGTACAGCAGCGGGGTGGAATACTTATCGACCGCCGGGTCACGGGTGCGGACGGCCTGAATATCACAGGCTGCAGCGGCAATCATTTCAGGGTCAGCGGCGTAGGCTTCTTCGACGACTTCACGAATGGCGATGGCGGGCATAATGGAGGATGCCAGCTTGTTAGCGAGCATATAGCTTAACGCACTGCCCAGATTTTCATGCTTGAGTAGCGTTGCGTGATAGAAGCTGGCGAGCATCGGCTCGCAGTCAGCCAAGGCTCGGGCTTCGGCTTTAATATTGTTCCAGACAATTTCCAGTTCTTCACACGACATTGCATACTCCAGACGTATTGGAACGATCGGCCAGTCTACGCTAGCCGGATCGTTGCGATGACAAAGGTTTCCTGCGTTTTAGTTGCCGCTATGCTCATCCTTGCGTGCACGACCTAATAAGGTCAATGCTGCCTCGCGCGCACTTTTTCCGCAATATAATACCTGATAAATTTCCTCGGTTATTGGCATTTCGACACCTACGCGGTGCGCCAACTCGCGAACTTCTTTGGTATTACGATAACCTTCGACCACCTGGCCAATTTTGCCCTGCGCTTCCTGCACCTGTGCACCCTGCCCCAGCGCCATGCCGAAACGACGGTTACGCGACTGATTGTCGGTACAGGTCAGCACTAAGTCACCCAACCCCGCCATGCCCATAAAGGTCACCGGATCGGCGCCCAGCGCCACGCCAAGACGCGACATTTCGGTCAAACCGCGGGTGATCAAGGCCGTACGGGCATTCGCGCCAAAGCCGATGCCATCAGAGATACCGGCGCCAATCGCAATCACGTTTTTCACCGCACCGCCCAGTTGGACGCCGATGAAGTCCGGATTGCTGTATACGCGGAAGCTCTTGCCGCAGTGCAGCAGTTGTTGCAGGTCATCAGCAAAGACCGGATCGGTCGCCGCCAGAGAGATAGCCGTCGGTAAACCCGCCGCCAGCTCTTTGGCAAACGTTGGGCCTGAAATCACCGCCAGCGGGATATCATCGCCCAGCGCTTCGCGCGCGACTTCCTGCAGCAGTCGGCCGGTTTCAGCCTCCAGCCCTTTTGTCGCCCACACCACGCGCGCATCAGGGCGCAGCAGCGGCTTCATCTGGCGAAGTACATCACCAAATACGTGGCTTGGCACCACAACCAGAATATCGCGGCTGGCGGCCAATGCGGTCGCGAGGTCACTTTCCAGATGCAGCGTGTCAGGGAACGGAACGTCAGGAAGGAATGCCGCGTTGCAGCGATCGTGCTGGAGCGTCGCGACATGTTTAGGATCGTGGCCCCAGAGTACAACCTGGTGGCCATTTCTTGCCACGGTGATGGCAAGAGCGGTGCCGTAAGAGCCGGCACCGATCACAGTCATTGAAGCATTAAGTGCGTTCATCAGGCATCCTGATGTTGTTCTGCACCTTCGCCAGCCTGCTGCTGCAGATAGTTCATAAACAGCGCATCAAAGTTTACCGGCGCAAGGTTCAGCTGTGGGAAGGTCCCACGGGAAACCAGGCTGGTGATGCATTCACGCGCATACGGGAACAGGATGTTCGGGCAGTATGCACCCAGGCAATGGGCCATCTGAGTCCCTTCGATACCTTCAATGGAGAAGATACCCGCCTGCTGAGTTTCGCACAGGAACGCAGTTTCTTCGCCCAGAGTCGCCGTTACGGTGACACGCAGCACCACTTCATACACGCCTTCAGCCAGCTGGTTGGATGCGGTATCAAGATCAAGTTTAACCTCTGGTTGCCAATCTTTCTGGAAAACCTGAGGTGCATTTGGCGCTTCGAAAGAAACGTCTTTGGTGTAGATGCGTTGGATCTGGAAAGCCATTTCTGCGTTGTTTTGTTCTGACATGTGTAAAAACCCTTTCGTGTTGTCCTTAAAATAGGCGGTATGCCTCACGCCCGCAAAGGGCAGGCGCGAGCGCTTCTAAAGCATTAGCTCAGCAGCGGATCGAGTCCACCACGAGCATCAAGCGCATACAAGTCGTCACAGCCGCCAATGTGCTGTGCATCAATAAAAATCTGCGGAACCGTGGTACGGCCACTGCGCTGAATCATCTCTTCGCGCTTTTCTGCATTACCGTCGATTGGCAGCTCTTCAAAAGAAACGCCTTTCTCAGACAGCAGCGCTTTTGCACGGTGGCAATAAGGGCATGTCGCTTTGGTATAGATTTCAATCTTCGCCATTACAGCTCTCCTGACGTTACCCAATAAGTGAGCAGGTCTTACTTACCGCGAACCAAAGGCAGGTTTTCACCGCTCCAGCCTGCGATACCTTCTTTCAGTACGAAGACTTTCTCAAAGCCCGCTTTCAACAGCAAGGTGGCGGACTCTGTTGCCTGCATACCGGAACCATCGGTCACAATAACCGGTTTATCTTTATGCTTTTCCAGCTCACCGACGTTGTTGGCTTTGATTTCAGTTGGCAGCAGGTTCAGGGAACCGGCGATATGCCCTTTACGGAAATCATCACGCTGGCGCAGGTCAACGACTACCGCGTCTTCTTTGTTAATCAAACGCGTCGCTTCGCCTCGATTGATGACTTTAACTTTGGACATCAGCCCTTTAAAGGTAGTGAACAGCACGGCCGCCAGCAGCGCGATCCACGCGATGCTCAGGACAGGGTGACGACCAACAAATTGCATAATCTCTTGCATGGGGGGTAACAGCTCCCGACGTGTAATGTTTAAAAACCAGGGAAGGAGTATACCTGCGGCGTGGCGCAAATACAGCCAGCGCAGGTGATGTAATGCGTTTTCTGCGGAGCGCTACAGAAAAAAAGCGGGCAAATGTGCGCTTTTCGCCCACCATCTCCCCGCTTTCTTTGATCTCTCGTTGTTATTTTATCGATTCAGCTGTAGTAAAATTACGCAAATTTTCTGTCTTTAGAGCATGAGGTTGTCGCAATGTCGGTTTCTAAAAAACCTATGGTACTGGTGATCCTGGATGGCTACGGCTACCGCGAAGAGCAGCAGGATAACGCTATTTTCAGCGCAAAAACTCCCGTAATGGACGCGCTGTGGGCAAAACGTCCGCATACCCTGATCCACGCCTCTGGCCTGGAAGTGGGTCTGCCGGATGGTCAGATGGGTAACTCCGAAGTCGGTCACGTTAACCTGGGCGCGGGTCGTATCGTCTACCAGGATCTGACCCGCCTTGATGTTGAAATCAAAGAGCGTACCTTCTTCGCTAACCCGGTACTGTCCGGTGCAGTCGATAAAGCCGTTGCCGCAGGCAAAGCCGTGCACATCATGGGCCTGCTGTCTGCCGGTGGCGTTCACAGCCACGAAGATCACATCATGGCGATGGTTGAGCTGGCCGCCGAACGTGGTGCAGAAAAAATCTACCTGCACGCCTTCCTCGATGGTCGCGACACTCCGCCGCGCAGCGCTAAAGGTTCCCTGCAGAAATTCGAAGAGAAATTTGCCGCACTGGGCAAAGGTCGCGTGACGTCCATCATTGGTCGTTACTACGCGATGGACCGCGACAACCGTTGGGATCGCGTTGAACAAGCCTACAACCTGCTGGTTGAAGCAAAAGGCGAATTCCAGACAGATACCGCCGTTGCAGCACTTGAAGCCGCTTATGCGCGCGACGAGAACGACGAATTCGTGAAAGCGACCGTAATCCGCGCAGCTGGCCAGGCCGATGCAGCCATGGAAGACGGCGACGCGCTGATCTTCATGAACTTCCGTGCCGACCGTGCGCGTGAAATCACCCGTGCCTTCGTGAACGCCGACTTCGATGGTTTTGCCCGTCGCAAAGAAGTGAAGCTGGGCGATTTCATCATGCTGACCGAATATGCCGCTGATATCAAAGCACCTTGCGCTTACCCACCAGCCTCGCTGGAAAACACCTTCGGTGAGTGGATGGCGAAGCATGACAAAACCCAGCTGCGCATCTCTGAAACCGAGAAATACGCGCACGTCACCTTCTTCTTCAACGGTGGCGTAGAAGAACCCTTCAAAGGTGAAGATCGCATCCTGATCAACTCTCCGAAAGTGGCGACCTATGACCTACAGCCGGAAATGAGCTCCGCCGAGCTGACCGAGAAGCTGGTTGCAGCCATCGAAAGCGGCAAGTACGACACCATTATCTGTAACTACCCGAACGGCGATATGGTTGGTCATACCGGCGTGATGGAAGCGGCAGTTAAAGCGGTTGAAGCGCTGGATCACTGCCTGAGTGAAGTGACCCAGGCAATCGAAAAAGTCGGCGGCCAGATGCTGGTAACTGCTGACCACGGCAACGCTGAGCAGATGCGTGACCCGGCCACCGGTCAGGCGCATACGGCGCACACCAGCCTGCCGGTTCCGCTGATCTACGTTGGCGACAAAAACCTGAAAGCGGTAGAAGGCGGCAAGCTTTCCGATCTCGCGCCGACCATGCTGACGCTGATGGGGATGGAAATCCCGCAACAGATGACTGGTAAGCCGCTGTTCATCGTGGAATAATCCCTCCCCATGAGGGGAAAGGCGATTTATTCTATTAAATGGGCCGGAGCAACGCTTCGGTCCTCGTTCTACGCCAGCGCGCTCAGCGCTGGCGTATTGCTGTGCGCCGCGCCCGCCCATGCGGACGACCGCTCACAGCTGCAATCCATCCAGGCCGATATCGCCGCCAAAGAGCGCGCGGTACGCCAGCAGCAGCAGCAGCGTTCTACCCTCCTCGCCCAGCTAAAAGCTCAAGAACAGGCTATCTCCGTCGCCGCGCGCCAACTGCGTGAAACGCAAAACTCGCTGGCGCAGCTCAATGCACAGATTGCGGAAATGAACGCTTCTATCGCCAAGCTGGAAAAGCAGCGGCAGACACAGGAGCGTAATCTGGCAGCCCAGTTGGACGCCGCGTTTCGCCAGGGCGAACATACCGGTATTCAGCTGATCCTCAGCGGTGAAGAGAGTCAGCGCGGGCAGCGTTTACAAGCCTATTTCGGCTATCTGAACCAGGCGCGTCAGGAGACCATCGCCGAGCTTAAAGAGACGCGCGAACAGGTTGCCGCGCAAAAAACCGAGCTTGAAGAGAAGCAGAGCCAACAGCAAACGCTGCTGTATGAACAACGCGCCCAGCAAACCAAGCTGGAGCAGGCGCGTAATGAACGTCAAAAGACCCTTTCCGGACTCGAATCCTCTATTCAGCAGGGCCAGCAGCAGCTAGGCGAACTGCGTGCCAACGAATCCCGCTTGCGTAACAGCATTGCGCGTGCGGAAGCCGCGGCGAAAGCCCGCGCCGAACGTGAAGCCAAAGAGGCTGAAGCAGTACGTGGCCGCCAGCAAGAAGCCACCCGTAAAGGCACCACCTACAAACCGTCCGAAAGCGAACGTTCGTTGATGTCGCGTACCGGCGGTCTTGGCGCACCGCGTGGTCAGGCATACTGGCCGGTTCGCGGTACCACGCTGCATCGTTATGGCGAACAGCTACAAGGTGAGCTACGTTGGAAAGGGATGGTGATTAGCGCTTCGGAAGGTACCGAAGTGAAAGCCATCGCCGACGGTCGCGTCATCCTTGCCGACTGGCTACAGGGCTACGGCCTGGTGGTAGTGGTTGAGCACGGTAAAGGCGATATGAGCCTGTATGGTTACAACCAGAGCGCACTGGTCAGCGTCGGTACGCAGGTGCGTGCCGGACAGCCGATTGCTCTGGTGGGCAACAGTGGCGGCCAGGGCCGGCCTTCACTCTATTTCGAAATTCGCCGCCAGGGTCAGGCGGTCAATCCACTGCCGTGGTTGGGAAGATAAGTTTTGCTTCAATTTCGCCAGTTCGTTCTTCTTAGTACGCTGGCATTAGCTGCACCAGGCTATGCCGGTAAACTCGCTATCGTTATCGATGATTTTGGCTATCGCCCACACCAGGAAAATCAGGTGTTGGCAATGCCGTCCGCTATTTCCGTCGCCGTTTTACCCAATGCTCCGCACGCTCGTGAAATGGCCACAAAGGCCCACAACAGCGGGCACGAAGTGCTTATTCACCTGCCGATGGCGCCACTCAGCAAGCAACCGCTGGAAAAAGACACGCTGCGCCCGGACATGAGCAGCGATGAAATCGAGCGCATTATTCGCGAAGCGGTGGATAAAGTGCCGTATGCCGTGGGTCTGAATAACCACATGGGCAGCGCAATGACCTCCAGCCTGTTTGGCATGCAGAAGGTGATGCAGGCGCTGGGCCGCTACAATCTCTATTTCCTCGACAGCATGACGATTGGCAATAGCCAGGCCATGCGCGCGGCAAATGGTACCAGCGTGAAGGTCATTAAGCGTCGGGTATTCCTGGACGATACGCAGAACGAAGCGGATATCCGCGTTCAGTTCAACCGGGCAATCGATCTGGCCCGGCGCAACGGCTCAGCAATTGCGATTGGTCATCCACATCCAACGACCGTGCGGGTACTGCAGCAGATGGTCTATAACCTGCCGTCAGATATCACGCTGGTGCGTCCGAGCAGTCTGCTCAACGAACCGCAGGTTGATACTTCAAGGCCTAACAGCAGTCAACCAACACAAGTCCAGCCAACCGCACCGCGTAATCCATTCCGCGGCGTTAAGCTCTGCAAGCCGAAGAAACCGCTGGAGCCGGTCTACGCCAGCCGCTTCTTCAACGTATTAAGCGAGAGCATCACCCACAGCACGCTGGTGCAATATATGCAACTGCAGTGGCAGGGGTGGCAGAGTTAGTCTTTCAGCCCCAACGTGAGGTGGGCCAGACGACGCGGGGTGAGTGATTTATCACGCATCTTGCTAAAGCGAATGGCCCACAGCATCACCTGATACGCCAGCTTCACGCTGCAAATGTTGCTCACCATCCGCTTAAACATGCCGGAAACTTCAGCCTCAGCGACCATGCGCTCGCGGATCTTCCGATCCGGTTCTTTGCGAATGCAGTGGCACACGCGCATCGCTTCGTAAATCACCTGCTGTTTAAACTCAGGATAAATCGGAATACGCCCGGCGTAGTCGCGATTCATCTTGTCGAGAAGACGGGTAATTTTGATGTAGTGACGCTGATAGGCGAGGTTTTTAAGCCCGGTACGCGGCAGGCGGCTAACCGATGCGCCGTGCAGGAAGTATTTGTACAGCGGCACTTCGGTATAACGCGCGCGTTTGGCGTTAAACATAAACTCGGTTGACCAGATGATATCCTGGTGATGCAGGCCAGGAATAAAGCTCATCCCTGCGTCGACGATGGTTTGATGACGATAAACGCCCATCCACACCACGTGGCGCCAGCGACGGCTAGCCAGCCCCTTGCGCAGCCAGTCTGGTCCGGTCATCACCTCGGTCGAGCGAATGCGTTCAGGGGGAATTGAGGCCCAGGTTTTTCCCGTTTCAGCAATGCACCAATCGGCGTTGCACTGCGCGACGTCCAGATTGTCCGTCAGCGCCATGTTCATCAGCGTTTCGTACATTTCCGGATAGGCAAGATCATCGCCATCAACGTAAGCAATGTACTCCCCCTTCGCGATCTCCATCCCGGTATTTCGCGCCGCGGAAACGCCCGCATTACGCTGGTGCAGCAGATGGACATGCGGATAGCGATCCACATACGCCTGGGCGAGCTCCGCCGAATTATCCGTCGAGCCATCGTTAACGATGATTATCTCGATATTCTTCCAGGTTTGCGCAATCAGCGAATCCATACAGGCAATAAACGGTTCGCCCGTATTGTAAAGCGGCATAATGACGCTCAGGAGACCGGGAGTATAGGTCATATAAAATCCTGCCAAACAGTATAATTAACGGCAATATTTAACATATTGGAGGGTAAAGGTCAGCGAAAGTTATTGCTGTCTTTTACGCGATAGGGCAAAAAAATCCCCGGATATTTAACGCTATTAAACATCCGGGGACAACATACACTTACCAGTAGGTTTGGGCGATTAATCCCAGCTCAGTACCACTTTGCCGGACTGGCCGGAACGCATGGCGTCGAAGCCTTTCTGGAAATCGTCAATGCTGAAACGGTGGGTGATGATTGGCGAAAGATCCAAACCAGACTGAATCAGTGCCGCCATCTTGTACCAGGTTTCGAACATTTCACGACCATATATACCTTTAATAAACAGCCCCTTAAAGATAACTTTAGTCCAGTCGATCGACATATCCGACGGTGGAATACCCAGCATCGCAATGCGTCCGCCGTGGTTCATGGTGTCGAGCATAGTGCGGAACGCCGGCGGCGCACCGGACATTTCCAGACCCACGTCGAAGCCTTCGGTCATGCCCAGTTCAGCCATCACGTCGTTAAGATTTTCTTTCGACACGTTGACCGCACGGGTCACGCCCATTTTGCGCGCCAGCTCCAGGCGGTATTCATTGACGTCGGTGATCACCACGTTACGTGCGCCAACGTGTTTGGCTACTGCCGCCGCCATCACGCCAATTGGGCCAGCCCCTGACACCAGCACATCTTCACCGACGAGGTCGAAAGAGAGCGCGGTATGCACGGCGTTGCCAAACGGGTCGAAGATTGAAGCCAGTTCGTCGGAGATATTGTCCGGAATTTTGAAGGCGTTGAAGGCTGGGATCACCAGATACTCAGCAAAACAACCCTCGCGGTTTACGCCAACACCAATGGTATTACGGCACAGATGCGTACGGCCGCCACGGCAGTTACGACAGTGCCCGCAGGTGATGTGGCCTTCGCCAGAGACGCGATCGCCCAGCTTAAAGCCACGTACTTCCTGGCCAATACCGACGACTTCGCCCACGTATTCGTGACCCACTACCATCGGGACCGGAATGGTTTTCTGCGACCATTCATCCCAGTTGTAGATATGCACGTCGGTGCCGCAAATTGCGGTTTTGCGGATCTTAATCAGCAGGTCGTTATGACCGAGTTCCGGTTCCGGAACGTCGGTCATCCAGATGCCTTCTTCTGCTTTCAGTTTAGATAACGCTTTCATCTCACACCCTTAGGCAATGACGCCCAGTTGTTTGCCGATGCGGGTAAAGGCTGCCACCGCACGTTCAATTTGTTCCGTCGTATGCGCCGCCGACATCTGGGTGCGAATACGCGCCTGACCTTTTGGTACTACCGGGAAGAAGAACCCGGTCACGTAGATCCCTTCTTTTTGCAATTCACGCGCAAAGTTCTGTGCGATAACCGCGTCACCAAGCATCACCGGGATGATTGCGTGGTCGGCACCCGCGAGGGTGAAGCCCGCCGCGCTCATTTTTTCGCGGAACAGACGCGCATTGGCCCACAGCTTATCGCGCAGCTCGCTGCCCTCTTCCACCATCTCCAGCACTTTAATGGAGGCGGCAACAATCGCCGGAGCCAGTGAGTTGGAGAACAGGTACGGACGGGAGCGCTGACGCAGCCACTCAACCACCTCTTTACGTGCGGCGGTATAGCCGCCAGACGCGCCGCCCAGCGCTTTGCCCAGAGTGCCGGTAATGATGTCAACGCGGCCCATCACTTCACAATATTCATGTGAACCGCGACCGTTTTCACCGACAAAACCGACGGCATGAGAGTCATCGACCATCACCAGCGCATCGTATTTGTCCGCCAGGTCACACACGCCTTTCAGGTTGGCAATGACGCCATCCATGGAGAAGACGCCGTCGGTGGCGATCAGCACATGCCGCGCACCGGCTTCACGCGCTTCTTTCAGGCGAGCTTCCAGTTCCTGCATGTCGTTGTTGGCGTAGCGGAAACGCTTCGCTTTACACAGACGCACGCCGTCGATAATTGAGGCGTGGTTCAGAGCGTCGGAGATAATGGCATCTTCAGCGCCGAGCAGCGTTTCAAACAGACCGCCGTTGGCATCGAAGCAAGAGGAGTACAGGATGGCATCTTCCATGCCGAGGAAACCGGCCAGCTTCTGCTCCAGCGCTTTGTGGCTGTCCTGCGTTCCGCAGATGAAGCGGACGGAAGCCATACCAAACCCGTGGCTGTCCATACCCGCTTTCGCCGCGTTAATCAGTTCAGGATGGTTGGCCAGGCCAAGGTAGTTGTTGGCGCAGAAGTTGATGACGCGGCTGCCGTCACCGACCGTGATATCCGCTTGCTGGGCGGAAGTAATGATACGTTCTTCTTTGAACAGACCCTCGGCACGCGCGGTCTCCAGGTCGTTCGTTAACTGTTTGTAGAAATCACCACGCATTGCAACTCTCCAGATTCGGTAAAATTTGGCACATATTACCCAAAGCTATACGCTGATACGAGATGATGCATGTCTGAATGAATTATTTGCAGCATAAATCACGTGGCTTAAGCTCTCCTTATGGTGAAAGGCTGAAGGCTTAGCAATGTGATGATATGATAAGAGGTATTAGCGCCCTGGATAGTCCAGGGTCCTCACATTTCAAAGGTTACAGTTATGATCATCGTTACCGGCGGCGCTGGCTTCATCGGCAGCAACATCGTGAAAGCGCTCAATGACAAAGGCATCACCGACATTCTGGTGGTGGATAACCTGAAAGACGGTACCAAGTTCGTTAACCTGGTCGATCTGGACATCACCGATTATATGGATAAAGAAGATTTTCTAATCCAGATTATGGCCGGTGAAGAGTTCGGCGACATCGAAGCCGTGTTCCACGAAGGCGCTTGCTCCTCCACCACCGAGTGGGATGGTAAGTACGTGATGGATAACAACTATCAATACTCCAAAGAGCTGCTGCATTACTGCCTGGAGCGTGAAATTCCGTTCCTGTATGCCTCTTCTGCAGCGACCTACGGCGGCCGTACCAGCGACTTTATCGAGTCCCGCGAGTTTGAAAAACCGCTGAACGTCTATGGCTACTCTAAATTCCTGTTCGACGAATACGTTCGCCGCATCATGCCGGAAGTGGACTCCCCAATCGTTGGCTTCCGTTACTTCAACGTTTATGGCCCACGTGAAGGCCATAAAGGCAGCATGGCGAGCGTGGCTTTCCACCTCAATACCCAGTTGAATAATGGCGAAAGTCCAAAACTGTTCGAAGGTAGCGATAGCTTCAAGCGTGACTTCGTTTACGTTGGCGATGTAGCAGCGGTAAACCTGTGGTTCTGGGAAAACGGCGTATCCGGTATCTTCAACCTCGGTACCGGCCGCGCTGAATCCTTCCAGGCTGTGGCTGATGCAACTCTGGCGTACCACAAAAAAGGCAGCATTGAGTACATTCCGTTCCCAGATAAACTGAAAGGCCGCTACCAGGCGTTTACTCAGGCCGATCTGACTAACCTGCGTGCCGCAGGCTACGATAAGCCATTTAAGACCGTCGCCGAAGGCGTTACGGAATATATGGCCTGGTTGAACCGCGACGCGTAAGAAGTCAGCATGAAAATACTGGTGGTCGGCCCGTCATGGGTGGGCGACATGATGATGTCGCAAAGTCTCTATCGCACGCTCAAGGCGCGCTTTCCCCAGGCGATAATCGATGTGATGGCACCCGCGTGGTGCCGTCCGTTGTTATCACGTATGCCGGAAGTCAACGAAGCGATCGCCATGCCTCTTGGGCACGGCGCGCTGGAAATTGGCGAACGGCGCAAACTCGGCCATAGCCTGCGCGAGCGGCGTTATGACCGAGCCTACGTCCTGCCTAATTCCTTTAAATCAGCGCTGGTGCCATTCTTCGCCGGCATTCCACTGCGTACCGGCTGGCGCGGTGAAATGCGCTACGGTCTGTTGAACGACGCTCGAGTGCTGGACAAAGACGCCTGGCCGTTGATGGTCGAGCGCTACGTGGCGCTGGCCTACGATAAAGGCGTGATGCGCTGCGCCAAAGATCTGCCGCAGCCGCTGCTGTGGCCACAGCTACAGGTCAATGAAGGCGAGAAATCCCTCACCTGCAATGCGTTCTCACTGTCGAACGATCGCCCAATGATTGGCTTCTGCCCAGGCGCTGAATTTGGTCCGGCCAAACGCTGGCCGCATTATCACTACGCCGCGCTGGCGAAACAGCTGATTGATGAAGGCAACCAGATTGTTCTTTTCGGCTCCGCGAAAGATAACGATGCGGGCAATGAGATCATCGCCGCACTGAGCGAAGAACAGAAAGCCTGGTGCCGCAATCTGGCCGGGGAAACTCAGCTGGAGCAGGCGGTGATTCTGCTGGCCGCCTGTAAAGCCGTGGTCACTAACGACTCCGGCCTGATGCACGTCGCCGCCGCGCTGAACCGCCCTCTGGTGGCGCTGTATGGCCCAAGTAGCCCGGACTTTACCCCGCCGCTGTCGAATAAGGCGCGCGTCATACGCCTTATCACCGGCTATCATAAAGTACGTAAAGGCGATTCCGCTCAGGGCTATCACCAGAGCCTTATCGACATCACCCCAGCCCGCGTGCTGGAAGAGCTTAATGCTCTTATGTCGAGCGAGGAAGTCTGACGCATGCGGGTTCTGATTGTTAAAACCTCTTCTATGGGCGATGTCCTGCATACGCTGCCGGCGTTAACCGACGCGATGCGCGCCATTCCCGGCATTCGTTTTGATTGGGTGGTGGAAGAAGGCTTCGCGCAAATTCCCTCCTGGCATGAAGCCGTAGACCGCGTCATCCCGGTGGCGATTCGTCGCTGGCGCAAGGCGTGGTTTTCTGCACCGATTAAAGCCGAACGTAAAGACTTTCGCGATGCAGTACAGTCGGTGAAATACGACGCCATCATCGATGCCCAGGGGCTGGTCAAAAGCGCTGCGCTAGTCACCCGATTAGCGCATGGCATCAAGCATGGCATGGATTGGCAGACCGCCCGCGAACCGCTGGCCAGTCTGTTCTACAACCGTCGCCACCATATTGCTAAGCAGCAGCACGCCGTTGAACGTACCCGTGAGCTGTTTGCTAAAAGCCTGGGTTACGTCAAACCTGAATCACAGGGTGATTACGCAATCGCACAGCATTTCCTCAGCGAGAGCACACCCGATGGCACGCCTTACTGTGTTTTCCTGCATGCCACCACCCGTGATGATAAACATTGGCCGGAAAGCCACTGGCGCGAATTGATTGGCCTATTGCAGGAAAGTGGTCTGCGCATCAAGCTGCCGTGGGGTGCTCCTCATGAAGAAGCCAGAGCACAACGTTTAGCGCAAGGGTTTGATTATGTTGACGTGCTGCCGCGACTGAGCCTCGAGAAAATCGCGCACGTGTTGGCAGAAGCGAAATTTGTTGTTTCGGTGGATACCGGGTTAAGTCATTTAACTGCGGCGTTGGATCGCCCGAATATCACGCTGTATGGACCAACCGACCCGGGATTGATTGGCGGGTATGGGAAGAATCAGGTCGCGTGCTGTTCAGAATCAAAAGATTTAGCAACACTCAATGCGCCCGCAGTACTTCGCGAGTTGCAGAAGATTTTATCTGGTAATTTTTATTAAGGTACGTTGATGACTTTATCCAATTCATTGAAGCAACGGGAGTGTTGCTGGCAATCTATTTGGAACCGCGGATTGGTTTCACTGTTTATAATGATGTACTTCTTTGAGCACATCACTCGTTATAAACATATTGTTTCTGCTTTAATGGTGATAACTGCACTTTATTATGTAGTGAAGAAAAAATCCGCCTTGCTGGGTTTCTTCAAGAATAACTTAACGTACTCGCTGCTATGCTTTGTTCTTGTGAGTGCTTATGCTGTCGCAATCTCTTTTGATCATGCTTACAGCCTCAGCAAATTCGCAAATACTATTCTTGAAAAACTACTGCTGATGACGTTGATCATCCCAATATTGTTACATGCAGAAAGTAAAGATAACATTTCAAAAACACTAATTTACTCTCTGATTATCGGCATCCTGCCCCTGGCGCTTGTCGATGGCTGGCAGTATTTCCGCGAATATCAGCAAGGAATTATGCCGCTTACAGATTTCAATCATAAATATAAATCTGACATACTGATATTTATGACACCCGCGTTCCTGTTCCTCTGGAATATCAAAACCGCAAAAGCAAAAATATTGTTCTTTGTTATTGCAGCGGTGATGGGTTTCATGATTGTAGGAACGCTGCAGCGTGGAACCTGGCTCTCTATTCTCATACCCGCATTTATCTGGTGTATTCTTAAGCGTGAATGGAAATTGCCGCTGATCGCCGTTGTGTTACTGGGCGGCGTACTCGCTATGGGACACCTGAAAGATCCAGATAGCCTCAAGTTGCTATTCCATAAAATGCAACAAACCTCCAGTTCTTATCGTTACGGTGGTGGAACGCAAGGTGCAGCCGTTGATTTAATTAAGGAAAATCCAATCAAAGGATATGGTTATGGTGAGACTGTGTTCTACCGGGTTTATGACAGCCGGGTGCAAGACTACCCTCAGTGGTTCTTTAAAAAATCAATCGGACCACACAATCTGACGCTTTCAGAATGGTTTGCAGGTGGTCTTCTTGGTCTGTTCGCACTCTGGTACCTCCTGATTTCAGTGTTGGTAGAGGCGGTTAAAGGTTATAAGAACAGCAAAGGTATGGTCAAAGAAGCCTGGCTTCTGATTAGCCTGATACTTGTAGGTAACCTCTTTGTTCGCGGCGCTTTCGAAACCGTCAGTATCGAAAACCTGACGATGCTGATGGGTATTGCGCTGGCGCTAAAATTCAAGCCACAGCAAAACTAAAATAGAAAAGGCTGCATAATGCAGCCTTTTTTAATTTACCGGCGATGTAAGTACTACACTTCGTCTGGGGTAATAAACGGTATCACATCGTAGTCGATGGCCGTCGTATCGGAGAGGTTATAAACCTGAATATCCGCTACGTTCTCGCGCATAAACCGATAGAACGGCAAGATTTTACCTAAGTCCCGACTCAATTCCGACGGCTGTTGGTTATGTTTCTCATCGTAAAAACGGCCACAGGTATCAACCAGATCCAACCCAGAGTGGATGATTTTCTGATAGCCCAAACTGTACGCAACCTGAAGTGCAGCAAACGCCACCGTATGACATGAGCAGTAGCCATGGGTAATATCCAGGCTGAAACCCGCCAACCGTTTCTTCTTCGAGACAGGAACATCAATCAGTATTTTGTCGTCCAGTTTCGACGCGATGGTGAACTTAATTTTCTTAAAGAACCCGCCCTTTTCCCGCTGATACAGAGAGCGAATCACAAAGCCGTGATCGTCGATATAACGCTTATCTTCCTCAGAAGCCCTGTCATATACCTCGCCGTTGACGATGGCATATTTGCTTTTCTTCATAAACTCGCGGAAATCATCGTTTCGCTGCAGTGAAAAGCGGGAGTCGGTCAGCACATAAATGAATGGCCGAATATTGTTATCCAACAGATAGCGGGCGGAGCCGTTGACAGAGATAACGTCCGATGCCGCCAGTAGACTTAGTGGCGTTTTCAGCGATGATGGCCCTGAGAGGAAAATAATGCAGTTTTCAGAGGTCTTGTGACGTTTGATTTCGTTAACGTCTTCGGTTGTGATGCTGTGCAATTTACCGCTCATAAGACTGCCACCAAAAATAATATCGTTACCTGAAAGGCGGATCGAGATTGTTAACCTGAAGCTAAAATAGTCATAAAATTCAAATGACTACTTAACCACCCTTAAATAGAAATAGTAAATATAGTTCATCACGCCGGCGAACGGCTTGTTATTCTTAAAGTTATGCTTTGCGCAGTAGCGCGCATAGTTCGCATTCCCGGGTTTCAGCAACGGCAAATCTTTCCACGGCGAAACGGCTTTCGCCTGCAAAAATGGCTCCGCACTTGGGTAGCTGGCCCAGTTATGCCACGGCTTCGTCGGCCCGACATAGTGAATCAGCACCGTACCGTCGTGAATAGGGTTGATAAACGCGTCCTTCAACTCATAGTTGAGACTGAACTGAGTATTGTATTTACCATCCATAAACGTCACTTTTCCGCAGAGAATAATGTTCAGGATATCCTGATCCATAAAGCTCAGCTTGCGTGTGACACTTTTGTCGGACAACAGCGACATTGCCTTGCCCGAGACATATTCACTGGCCCACGCGGGGATATTCAACAGCAGTACGCCAGAGTTGAAATAGCCTTTGGCAATGGCCGGGCAGTCCAGGCTTTTGCTTCGTGATAGCCACCATTTCCCATCACGCTCAGGAACTACGCCCGCCACGGTATCCGCAAGCTCTAGCGCTAACAATTCACTAATTTCGCCCTGGCAGACAATGTCTGCATCCAGATAAAGCAGCCGGGACTGTTTGCCAATAAAGTAGTCGCCGATGATAAAGCGGAAATACATCGCTACCGACCAGTTTTTGGTGGTCGGGAAAGCCGCTAGCCGCTCGCAGTTGACGATATGGATTTGAATACAGGTGCCATTATCCTTTGCCAGCTGCGCGAAATGCCGCTTTTCTTCTTCAGAAATGACATCGATGAAAACATGAAACACAAAGTCCATGCTGCGGTTATGTAGAAGAATCGAAGCAATAGAAACGCCACAGCCAAAGAGAAAATTCTTATCAATCCCGTAGGCAATATGGAACGGTGAAACTACCGGTGCCAGCTGGCCTTCATTAAAGACGATCGTCTCTTTAATCATCTCATCGGCATTCAAATACGAATAGGTCATGTCCTGCTCCCGGCAATTACAACGACTTTCTGATCGTTCTTTCTTGTATTTTGTTAGCCTTCTCTGCGGCTTTTGCCAGCAGTGGCTGCTCTTCTCGCAGCACATCTCTGATAGGTTTATCAAAATAAACTTTCATAAAACGTAAAATATCACGCTGCGTCAGGCCGATATTCAGCGATGAGAAATAGAGCCCAATCAGGTCTTTATCGCGCCAGCGGAGCGGTACCTGATTGCGGATCTGCGCCCGATGCAGGTCAATCACCGAGACCTTCAGCGTCTCTTCCTCACCGTTAAACGGCAGATGCAGCAGGAAGTGACAGATATAGCAGTCGCGGTGGTTAATCCCGCTCAGGTGCATTTTACGCACCATTGTGGCAACGCGCTTAATCAGCATGCGTTTCACCGCTGCGGAAGGGGGATTCGTCGCCCAATCGGCACAGTAATCTTCAAGGCTAATGGTCGGCGTGAGATCTTCGGTAATGATAAATGACGTTTTGGTCAGCGGGTTCAACCCTTTCTCACCGAAACCAACCCCGTGCATAGTATCAACACCCACGTCGTGCAGGCGGTGAATCGCATTCCATTCCCGGTCGGCGCCCAGCACCGGCATCCGCAGTGAAATCAGGTTTTTGACGATCTCTTTGAGGGAGGTGCCTCGGTGCCATTTCAGAAAATAACTGCCGCCCGCCAGCTCAAAGCGCAGCGTACGGCGGGTTTCCAGCTCACGAAACACCTCACCTTGCAGGTGCTTCACCTCTTCAAAGGCATCTTTTCCGCGCCACAGCGTGGCCAGCGGTTCATTCAGCTCAACCATCTAAATCACCTATAATGATATCTGCCGCTTTGTCCGCCAGACTGTACAAATCTTGTGTATCCGCATAGTTACGCGCATTTTCCGCCCAGGCCGTGCGCAGCGCTGGCTGGGTTAGTGCTTTGAGTAAAATCTCATTCAGAGCATCTTGCCGGAAAGGTTCATTCATCACCGCACCGCAGTTTGCATCTGCAATATAGTGCGCATACCCGCATACGCTGGTCGTTAATACTGGCAAACCTGCGGTCACGGCCTCGAGCAGCACGATTCCGGCTGCTTCCTGATAGGCCGGATGCAGCAGAAGATCGGCCGCTGCCATCAATTCTGCCACATCGTTACGCCCGGAGAAGAAATGAACGTTGCGGCGAATACCTAGTTTCTCGGCTAATGCCGCAAATTTACCCGGCTTATCCTGTCCGACAATGAACAACTGGGTATTCTGACGCAGGCTTTCAGGTAACGATGCCATCGCGTTGAGGGTACGGTCTACGCCTTTACGCGTAAAGTCAGAACCCACCTGTAACAGCACATTCTGCGACTCCGTCAGACCATTCTTTTGGCGATAAACCTGGCGGGCATCGGGGATCTGCTGACTGTATTTTCTATCTGGGTAGATCCCCGGCGGCAAAATATGAAAACGCCCGGACTCAGTCTGATAATGCTTTTGGAAATCGGCAATTTGCTTATCTGTCAGCATCAGTAGCTGCGTATTTTTTCCCTGCTCGAAGGTCGCACGTTCAAAGGCGGCATAATGCCGATAGCGTGACGTCAGACGATAGAAGAAACCCTTTTCCTGCGCGACTTTCTCGGCGTAGCAAACATCAGCCGCATAATAGACGTCCAACCCCGGCATCTTATTAAAGCCCACCACGCGCGACACCGGATGCTCGCGCAGATGATGTTGCACCCACGCGTAATACTCAGCATTACGCCCGTGGTTAGTTCGGGATTTCACTGGAACCAGAATGAGCTCAAAGGCTTCGGGATGTTCACCTTCCCAAAATTGGGTATAAACGCGCACCTGGTGACCACGGGCTGCTACGGTCTGCGCAATACGCATGAAATCCCGCTGTAAGCCACCGAAAGGAAAATACTTATACAGACAGAATGCAACGATCATAATTCTTCGCCTATGACGGATTCGGCATGAGGGGCAGGCAAGATTTTATCAATCGCGGCAATGACATCCTCTGCGGGAATCACTGAGAGATACATTTCATTGCGATTGCGCTGCTCACGCGGCGGCATGGGGCGATAATCACCGGCCCAGAATTGAATCATATTGTTTGACCATGGACGCCAGAAAACATGGTTTGTCGCGCCGAACAGAGCTATCAGCGGCGTTTTGACCGCTGCCGCAATATGCCCCGGCGCAGAGTCAACGCCAATAAACAACACCGCATGGTCAATAAGCGCGCCGAGTTCAGGAAATGTCACATTCCCCGCCAGGGCAGTCACCGGCGTCGTTTTACAACCTTGGGCAATGGCGGCAATGCACGCCAGGTCATCAGCGCCTGGGCCAGAGGTCAGAACAACTTCCATCCCCCGCTCATGCAACGCATCAATCACCTGCGAGAATTTTTGATTCTCCCAGCATTTAAAAATCTGTCGCGCCGTCGGTTGAATCACCACATAGCGCTCGCCGACGCCGGCCTTATTCAGCTCCTGACGTACGCGTTCCCAACAGACAGGGTTATAGCTCATTGTCGTTTCAGTAACATAGGAATCGAGGCCCAGCGGTGCCAGCACCGACAGATTACTCTCAACCACGTTGTCGCCTTTAGACGGCGCAAGGTGCGTGAAGCTGTTACGCCAAAAAGAGGACTGGCGATGCTGGTAGTCCTGCGAAATACTCATTGGCGCGTTCAGCAGACGCACCAATACGGCAACCATCCACTGATCGGCCATGTTAATGACCAGGTCGTATTTATTCGAACGCAGCACCCTGATTAGACTGACGAAATTAGTGACTTTCTCTGCGGTTTTGGCTTTCTTATTTTTAAGGCCATACAGCGCATTGATTTCAGGGTTCTCGGATAAAATAGGCATCGTATCCTGGTACAACAGGACATCAACCTTCGCGTCAGGATAATGGCGTTTAAGCGTGCTAATAACGGGAGTAGTCAGCAGCATATCCCCGTGAAAACGCATTTTAATGAGCAAAATTTTTCTAAATGGCTTTTCCACAAGCGACTCTTTGGTTGAGATTTTCCGATAAAAGTTGGAAAAAGTACGCTACCGTTCAGGCTTAACAGTGACCTGATTACTGATATTGCACTCATTTTTGACGCGATAGTGTACCACTTCTTTTGTCGCAATCCGAACAGGAAGCATTTCACGCGATTAAATCATTTTAGCCTTAAAAATCATGCTAATAGAATTATTATGACGTTCATTAATTCCAGCTAACTCTTTGCCCATTTGCTCCAGGGCAAATCGCAACCGACAGCATAAAAATGGGTGATAAGCAGTGATATCCACGGCAAGCCACCATGCTGTGGATAATTTAGACCAAAAACAGCAAAAGTAATGGTAAAGCCTCAGGTAAATACATAGAATCCTCAGCACATTCATAACTCAGCTATTTATTATGCTTGAATTGCTTTACACCGCCCTTCTCTACCTTATTCAGCCTCTCATCTGGATACGGCTTTGGGTGCGCGGACGTAAGGCTCCGGCCTATCGTAAACGCTGGGGTGAACGTTACGGATTTTATCGCCAGCCGCTGAAATCTGGCGGGATTATGCTGCACTCAGTTTCCGTCGGTGAAACGCTGGCCGCTATCCCGTTGGTTCGCGCTCTGCGCCACCGTTACCCTGATTTACCCATCACTGTGACCACGATGACGCCGACAGGTTCAGAGCGTGTCCAGTCCGCCTTTGGCAAAGACGTTCAGCACGTCTATCTGCCCTATGATTTACCCGATGCGCTTAACCGTTTCCTCGATAAGATTGACCCTAAGCTGGTGTTAATTATGGAAACTGAGCTGTGGCCAAACCTGATAGCCTCGCTGCATCGCCGCCATATTCCACTGGTCATCGCTAACGCCCGCCTCTCCGAACGCTCTGCGGCCGGTTACGCGAAACTCGGCTCCTTTGTACGCACGTTACTCCAGCGTATTACGCTGATTGCGGCGCAAAACGATGAAGACGGTAAGCGCTTTGTAGCGCTGGGTGCAAAGAGCAGCCAGGTCACCATCACCGGCAGCCTGAAATTTGATATTTCCGTAACGCCGCAGCTGGCGGCGAGGGCCATCACGCTGCGTCGCCAATGGGCACCGCACCGTCCGGTGTGGATAGCCACCAGTACCCATGATGGTGAAGAGAGCATTATTATTGCCGCCCACCAGGCGCTACTGAAGCACTATCCTGATTTACTGCTGATTCTGGTGCCTCGTCATCCAGAACGTTTCCCGGATGCCATCAACCTGACTCGTCAGGCAGGTTTAACCTACACAACACGTTCTTCCGGTGAAGTCCCATCCGCGACCACGCAGGTAGTGATTGGTGACACCATGGGTGAATTGATGCTGTTGTACGGCATTGCCGATCTGGCATTTGTTGGCGGCTCGCTGGTTGAACGCGGTGGTCATAACCCGCTGGAAGCCGCAGCGCATGCCATCCCGGTGCTGATGGGGCCGCATACCTTCAACTTTAAAGATATCTGCGCACGCCTGGAACAGGCGAGCGGGCTGATTACAGTCACCGATGCCGCAAGCCTCGAAAAAGAGATATCCTCTCTATTAGCCGATGCGGATTACCGTAGTTTCTACGGCCGTCACGCCGTTGAGGTTCTGTACCAGAATCAGGGTGCATTGCAGCGCTTGCTGCAACTCCTGGAGCCGTACCTGCCACCGAAAACGCATTGAGGGTTATTATGCAAACACGGGCGATTTATCCGGGCACCTTCGATCCAATTACCAATGGACACCTCGATATTGTCACGCGTGCAGCATGCATGTTTGACCACGTCATCCTCGCCATTGCAGCCAGCCCGAGTAAAAAACCGATGTTTGACTTGAGCGAGCGCGTCGCGCTGGCCCAGCAGGCAACGGTGCACCTCAGTAACGTTGAGGTGATGGGTTTTAGCGACCTGATGGCCAATTTTGCCCGCACTCAGCGGGCGAATATCCTGATTCGCGGCCTGCGTGCCGTGGCTGATTTCGAATATGAAATGCAGCTGGCGCATATGAACCGCCACCTGATGCCCGAGCTGGAAAGCGTCTTTTTGATGCCGTCAAAAGACTGGTCGTTTATCTCATCATCGCTGGTGAAAGAGGTGGCGCGCCACAATGGGGATGTCACCCACTTCCTGCCCGCGAATGTGCATCAGGCACTGATGGAAAAGCTGAAGTAAACGCACAACATCCGGGCGTCGCGCAATTCTGCGACGTCCGAGAAAACCACGACTTTATTTCTGACACTGCTTGCAGTAAAACGTCGCCCGCTGCGCATGCTTACTGGCGATAATCGGTGTCCCGCAGGTACGACAAGGTTCCCCTTTACGCCCATACACCTGTAGTTGCTGGGCAAAATATCCCGGCTTGCCATCGCTTTGCAGGAAATCTTTTAGCGTCGTTCCGCCCTGCTCAATCGAGCGCTTCAGCACCGCTTTTATCGCCTCAACCAGCCGTTCACCTTCGTCTCTCGATAATGACGACGCGAGCCTATCCGGATGGATCTTTGCGGCAAACAGCGATTCGCTGGCATAAATGTTCCCTACCCCCACCACCAGCTTGTTATCCATCAGCCAGGGCTTTATGGCGGTCTTCTTCTTCGCACATTTCGCCAGCAGGTACTCAGCGTTGAATTCTTCGCTGAGCGGCTCAGGGCCGAGATGAGCAAGCACGCTATGCCCTTCCAGCACAGAGGTCCATAACCAGGCGCCAAAGCGCCGTGGATCGGTATAACGCAGCACTTTACCGTTACTCATGACTAAATCGACGTGGTCGTGCTTTTCCGCTGGCAGTTCCTCCGGCAAGATGCGCAGGCTGCCGGACATACCGAGGTGAATGATAATCCAGCCGTCAGGAAGCTCTAGCAACAGGTATTTGGCGCGTCGCTGGACGCTCAGGACGGGTTTGTCACTTAGACGGTAGATTTCATCAGAGACGGGCCAGCGCAGGCGACCGTTGCGGATGACGGCATGCTGGATGGTCGCACCGACCAGGTGAGGTTCAATCCCCCGGCGGCTGGTTTCAACTTCGGGTAATTCAGGCATAGCGTCTCCGGCTGTAATACAGATCTCTCTATTATGGGGACGCCTAGAAAACAAAAAACCCCGCCGAGGCGAGGTTTTTTGCTACATCGAAACTAAAATTATTTAATTTTAGCTTCTTTGTACAGTACGTGCTGACGGACAACTGGATCGAACTTTTTCAGTTCCAGTTTTTCCGGCTTAGTACGCTTGTTCTTCGTGGTGGTATAGAAGTGACCAGTACCAGCAGAAGAAACCAGCTTGATTTTCTCACGAATACCTTTAGCCATGATTTATTTCCTCTAAGTACTTAGTACTTTTCGCCACGGGCACGCAGTTCGGACAGAACTGTATCGATGCCTTTCTTATCAATTACACGCATACCTTTAGCAGATACACGCAGGGTGACAAAACGCTTCTCGCTCTCAACCCAGAAACGGTGAGAGTGCAGGTTCGGCAGGAAACGGCGTTTAGTCGCGTTCAGTGCGTGGGAACGGTTGTTACCGGTCACCGGACGCTTGCCAGTAACTTGGCAGACTCGGGACATGTTTATTCTCCAAAAATCAAATTAGCTCGAGCTTCGTATGGGGTATCGGCGCCTCGTCAGGCTTTACAGCCCGGTCATCGCAGTTCTACACGTCATCACTCACGCCGCTCTAAAGCAACTTGAATGAATTGGCGTCTAAGTGAACTCTCGATTGCCAGGCCCAAATGCCAAACCCGAGATTCTCAAAGGTGGCGTAGTATACGCCGCCACGACGTTATGCTCAAGTCCCGAACAGACAAAGATCCCGGTGGATCGCGTAGAAATCCGCTAAATCCAGCCTCGTTCGGCAAAAGAAACATACTCACCACGGCCTATAACCAGATGATCGAGTACGCGTACATCCATGAATTGGCAACATTTTACCACCCTTTCAGTAATAAGTCTGTCTGATTTACTGGGTTCAGCATTTCCTGATGGATGATTATGCGCCAGGATCACTGCCGCCGCGTTGACTTTGATGGCTTCTCGTACAATTTCGCGCGGATGCACCTCAACATGGCTCAGCGTTCCGGCAAAAAGTCGGCTGTGCTTGAGGACTTTGTGTTGGTTATCGAGAAAGATAACTAAAAAAATTTCCCGCTCTTCGTCGGCCAGTTGGCTTTGTAAAAACTCAAGCGTCATCTCTGGGCTGAGCAGAAGGTCCTCTTCCAGCACCCGCAGGCTAAAGTAACGACGTGCCAGCTCGGCAATCCCTTTTAGCTGTGCAAACTTGGCAAGCCCTATCCCGTCAACCTGAATAATCTCTTTTTCGGACGCCGAAAGCAGACCATACAGTGAACCGAAATGGCGCAGCAGATCGTGAGAATAGCGCATGACGTTTTTTTCACGCGTCCCTGTTCGTAAAAACAGCGCCAATAGTTCGGTATCCGACAGTGACTCAATCCCGTACCGCTGCATTTTCTCACGCGGCATCATCGCCTCTAAACTCTCCATTGCAGCCTCCTCGCCATCGATTTCGCCATGCTGTCACAGCCTTCACCACAGTGCACGATGCTGATATCACTCTTGCGTAGCGCCTCGCAAAGTGCCGCGCACGACCTCGCAAGGATTGTGATAAAATGCGCGAATTCTGATGTACCCCAAACAGGAAAGAATCATGATGAGCCTGGCCGGTAAGAAAATTGTCCTTGGCGTCAGCGGCGGTATTGCTGCTTACAAAACACCGGAACTGGTGCGCCGACTGCGCGAGCGCGGTGCAGACGTACGGGTTGCCATGACCGAAGCTGCAAAAGCCTTCATCACCCCGCTAAGCCTGCAGGCCGTTTCCGGTTATCCGGTTTCCGATAGCCTGCTCGATACCGCAGCAGAAGCGGCAATGGGCCACATTGAGCTGGGAAAATGGGCCGACCTTGTTATCCTGGCCCCCGCCACGGCCGATTTGATTGCTCGCATCACCGCCGGTATGGCTAATGATTTGGTCTCAACTATCTGTCTGGCCACACCGTCTCCCGTTGCGGTCGTTCCCGCCATGAATCAGCAGATGTATCGTGCAACGGCTACCCAGCATAATCTCGCGGTATTGGCATCCCGCAATCTGCTTATCTGGGGCCCTGATAGCGGCAGCCAGGCTTGCGGCGATGTTGGTCCTGGGCGCATGCTCGACCCGCTGACCATTGTCGATATGGCCGCAGAGCATTTTTCGCCCATCAAAGATTTGCAACATCTGAACATCATGATTACCGCAGGCCCTACCCGTGAACCTTTAGATCCGGTGCGCTATATCAGCAACCACAGTTCAGGGAAAATGGGGTTTGCCATCGCAGAAGCCGCTGCACGCCGTGGCGCAAACGTCACGTTGATTAGCGGGCCGGTGTCGCTAGCCACACCGGCGTTTGTGCAGCGTGTTGATGTCACCACAGCCGAAGAGATGAACACCGTTGTTCAGGCAGGAGCGGAACAGCAGCACATTTTCATCGGCTGTGCCGCCGTTGCGGATTATCGCGCAGCGGTTATTGCTGAGGAAAAAATTAAAAAACAGGACACACAGGGTGATGAATTCACAATAAAAATGGTGAAAAACCCTGACATCGTGGCAGGCGTTGCAGCGCTGAAAAAGCATCGACCTTATGTCGTAGGATTTGCCGCCGAAACGAATAATGTGGAAGAATACGCGCAGCAAAAGCGTAGCCGTAAAAACCTTGATCTGATTTGCGCCAATGATGTATCGCAGTCAAATCAGGGCTTTAACAGCGATAACAATGCATTACACCTTTTCTGGCAGGACGGCGAGAAGCGCTTACCTCTCGCCAGCAAGTCACTCCTGGGCCAACTATTATTGGACGAGATCGTTACCCGTTATGATGAAAAAAATCGACGTTAAGATTCTGGACTCGCGTATTGGTCAGCAGTTCCCACTGCCGACCTATGCCACCGCTGGCTCAGCAGGCCTTGATCTGCGCGCTTGTCTTGATGAAGCCATTGTACTGGCGCCGGGTGAAACCACCTTGCTGCCAACGGGCCTCGCAATTCACATCGCTGACCCTTCTCTGGCCGCCGTCATGCTGCCACGTTCTGGTCTGGGCCATAAGCACGGCATTGTTCTGGGCAACCTGGTGGGGCTTATCGACTCCGACTACCAAGGTCAACTAATGGTCTCCATCTGGAACCGTGGACAAACCACGTTCACCATCGAACCAGGCGAACGCGTCGCGCAAATGATATTTGTTCCTGTCGTACAGGCCGAATTTAATCTGGTCGAATCGTTTGAAGCCACCGACCGTGGCGAAGGTGGTTTCGGCCACTCTGGGCGTCAGTAACCCGCCCTAAGGCGCGTCACACCGATGTGACGCGCTGGCTTTTTACGCATCTCACGGCGTCATAAATGCAAAAAGAACACAGCACATTATGGCTGTGGTCACCGTGCGGATGCCCGCCTGACAAGTGTGTATTTTCAGGGGTATTTTAGAACATGGCAGAAAAGCAAACTGCGAAAAGGAATCGTCGCGAGGAAATACTTCAATCCCTGGCGTTGATGCTTGAATCCAGCGATGGTAGCCAACGTATCACTACTGCGAAACTGGCGGCTTCCGTAGGCGTTTCCGAAGCGGCGCTGTATCGGCATTTCCCTAGCAAGACCCGCATGTTCGATAGCCTTATCGAGTTTATCGAAGATAGCCTGATTACCCGTATCAACCTGATTCTGAAGGATGAAAAGGACACCACCGTGCGCCTGCGTTTGATTGTTCTGCTGGTCCTCGGCTTTGGTGAACGTAATCCAGGCCTGACCCGCATCCTGACAGGCCACGCGCTAATGTTCGAACAGGATCGCTTGCAGGGCCGCATTAACCAGCTGTTTGAACGTATTGAAGCTCAACTGCGTCAGGTGCTGCGTGAACGAAAAATGCGTGAGGGGGAAGGTTACGAAACGGATGAAACGATACTGGCAAGCCAACTGCTGGCTTTCTGTGAAGGCATGCTGTCACGCTTTGTGCGCAGCGAATTCAAATATCGTCCCACCGACGACTTTGAGGCCCGCTGGCCGTTGATTCTCGCCCAACTGCAATAATTCGTTAAATAGCCCGGCTTTCACCGGGCTATTTTTTTATACGCCGTACGCTTCGCGATAGGCCCGCACTGATGACAGGTGCTCTGCCATCTCCGGTTTTTCTTCCAGATAGGCAATCAGGTCTTTCAGGGTGATTATCGAAATCACCTCACAGCCGTAATCACGCTCCACTTCCTGGATTGCTGAGATTTCGCCGCGACCACGCTCCTGACGATCGAGTGAGATCAGCACACCGGCCAGCTTCGCGCCATTAGCCTGGATAATCTCCATCGATTCACGAATCGCCGTACCGGCAGTTATCACATCATCCACCAGCATGACACGCCCGGTCAGCGCACTGCCCACCAGATTGCCGCCTTCACCGTGGTCTTTGGCCTCTTTACGGTTAAAGCAGTACGGATAATCACGGTCGTGATGTTCCGCCAGCGCCACCGCGGTGGTCGTAGCGATTGGAATACCTTTGTAGGCTGGGCCAAACAGCAGATCGAAATCGATACCGGAATCCACCAGCGCTTCGGCATAAAAACGGCCTAACAGTGCCAGATCGCGCCCGGTATTAAACAGCCCGGCGTTGAAGAAATAGGGGCTCTTGCGCCCGGATTTCAGCGTAAATTCGCCAAACTTAAGTACCTGCTTGTTAAGCGCAAACTCAATAAACTGGCGCTGATACGGTTTCATGGATTCGCTCCTCATCTCACTTTATTACGGACAAAAAAAAGGGCGACAACGTCGCCCTTAAAATCAATTTTCCAACGCCGCCTTCTGCGTCGTGACAATAGATTCGATTCCCCCTCTGGCCAGCGCCAGTAGGGTGAGTAGTTCTTCGTGGGTGAACGGCTCGCCTTCTGCCGTCCCCTGAACCTCGATGATACGACCGTCTTCGGTCATCACCACGTTCATGTCGGTTTCCGCCGCGGAATCTTCCACGTACTCCAGGTCGCACAGCGCTTCGCCGTTCACGATCCCAACGGAAACTGCCGCCACCATCCCTTTCATCGGGTTGGTTTTCAGTTTTCCTGCAGCAACCAGCTTACCCAGCGCATCGGCCAGCGCCACGCAGGCACCGGTAATAGACGCGGTACGAGTACCACCATCAGCCTGGATAACATCGCAGTCCAGCGTAATGGTGAATTCACCCAGCGCCTTCAGGTCTACCGCCGCACGCAGCGCACGAGCGATTAAACGCTGGATTTCCATGGTGCGGCCGCCCTGCTTACCCTTTGCCGCTTCGCGAGCGTTACGGGTGTGGGTCGCGCGCGGTAACATACCGTATTCAGCGGTGATCCAGCCCTGGCCCTGACCTTTCAGGAAACGTGGCACACCCTCATCAATAGAGGCGGTGCACAGCACTTTGGTGTCACCAAATTCGACCAGCACGGAGCCTTCAGCGTGTTTTGTATAATTACGGGTCAGGGTGACGGGACGCACCTGATTGGCACTACGACCTGATGGACGCATGATAAAATCTCCGGCTTGAAACGAATGTGGCTGCGCATTATACGGATTTACGCCGCTTATTCCTATCCTGATAAGCCCCTGGAGGCTATAATCCCCCATCTCTCCTTTAAAAACAGGAACGTCTATGATCCGCAGTATGACCGCCTATGCCCGCCGAGAAATCAAGGGCACTTGGGGCAGCGCCGCCTGGGAACTGCGCTCGGTTAACCAGCGTTATCTCGAAACCTATTTTCGTCTGCCGGAGCAGTTCCGCAGCCTTGAACCCGTTGTTCGTGAACGCCTGCGTACCCGCCTGACCCGTGGGAAAGTAGAATGTACTTTGCGCTTTGAGCCTGATGCCAGTGCGCAAGGGGAGCTTATCCTTAACGAAAATCTGGCAAAGCAGCTGGTTAACGCCGCGAACTGGGTCAAAATGCAGAGCGATGAAGGGGAAATTAACCCGGTCGACATTCTGCGCTGGCCTGGCGTGATGGCCGCTAAAGAGCAAGATTTAGACGCTATCGCAACAGACATTCTGGCGGCACTGGATGGCACGCTGGATGATTTCATCGTCGCTCGCGAAACCGAAGGCCAGGCGTTGAAAGCGTTGATTGAGCAGCGGCTGGAAGGCGTCAGCGGTGAAGTGACCAAAGTGCGTGCCCATATGCCAGAAATTCTGCAATGGCAGCGCGAACGTCTGGTCGCCAAACTGGAAGATGCGGAAGTACAGCTGGAAAACAACCGTCTGGAACAAGAGCTGGTGCTGATGGCACAGCGTATCGACGTTGCTGAAGAGCTGGATCGTTTAGAGGCGCACGTTAAAGAAACCTATAACATTCTGAAGAAGAAAGAGGCCGTTGGCCGCCGTCTGGACTTCATGATGCAGGAATTCAACCGCGAATCGAATACGCTGGCCTCAAAATCTATTAATGCCGACGTAACGAAGTCCGCCATTGAACTGAAAGTCTTAATCGAGCAAATGCGCGAACAGATCCAGAACATTGAGTAATATCTCAGACGATCTCACCTTGTCTCACCCAAGCTAAGACCACCTCTAATAGCCCGTTAATACGGGCTATATCTTTATCACCTTGTCTCATCATTTATCACTACAGCGCATGTTTAGCGTGTACTTAACTATGTACACAATGACTTTTATGGCATCATGATTATGTACACACAGCACATAAGCAGAGTCATATATGGCAAAAATGACAGACATACAAATCAAGGCATGGATCAGAGCTGACGAACGCTTCGAAGCAAGGTCAGATGGCAATGGTTTATCTCTTTGTTTTCCAAAGAAATATGCTGCTCCATTCTGGCGCTTTCGCTATCGTTTCTCTGGAAAACAGCGGGTAATGGGTATCGGTTCCTATGCTGAACTCTCACTAGCAAAAGCGCGAGAGACCGCCAAAGAACTCTCTGCACGTGTAGCATTGGGTTATGACGTTGCCGGAGAGAAGCAAGAACGGAAAGCTGACGCCCTCAAAAAAATAGAGTCTGAAAAACATGCACTTCGGGTATCTCAATTAGCCAGCGAATATTTTGAACGCCAAATACTTAAACGCTGGAAGCACCCCGACATACTGCGCCGCCGAATCGAAAAAGATATAAATCCAAACATAGGCAACCTGCGAATAGAGGACGTTCGCCCCTATCATATTGATGATATGTTGCAAAAGATCCTTCAACGAGGTGCGCCTACCGTTGCCAATGACGTCCTCAGATGGACTCGACGGATCTTTGATTATGGAATCAAGCGGCACATGCTGGCTGCTAATCCAGCAAGTGCATTTGACATCTCTGATGCCGGAGGACAAGAACAAAGCCGTGAACGTTGGTTAAGTCGAGAAGAGCTGGTACAGCTTTTTCAGGTAATGCCTTTGACCAAAGGGTTTTCCCGTCAAAATGAACTAACTATGAAGCTCATTTTAGCCCTATGCTGCCGTAAGATGGAATTGTGTGGTGCCAGATGGTCAGAATTTGATCTGGATGAAGGCGTCTGGCATTTACCTGCTGAGCGCGTTAAAAACGGCGATGGTATTGATATCCCGCTGGCGGTACCCGTTGTTGGCTGGATTAAAGAATTAAAAATCATGTCCGGCAACAGTGAATGGGTTCTCCCAGCAAGAAAAATGCAACATCGCATGATTCCTCATATTCAGGAAAGTACATTACCAGTAGCGTTGGCTAAAATAAGATCAAATATGCCAGATGTGCCAAATTTCACGATTCATGATTTTCGGCGAACAGCCCGCTCCCATTTAGCTGCGCTGGGGGTAGATCCGGTGATAGCAGAACGCTGCTTAAATCATAAAATCAAAGGCGTTGAAGGTATATATAATCGCTATCAATACTTTGAAGAACGTAAGCAAGCTTTGACTGTATGGGCTGAGCTACTTACAACATTGGAAAAGGGTAATAATTACAACGTAGAACCAATAAGAAAAGAAATAGCGTAATATTGTAATCTATTAATATTTACTTTAGCCTGATTAGTTTCAGGCTAAAGTAATCTTTCATTTATTATATGTGCCGTTTATAGAACCTATAGATGTTACACTACAGTGTTTATCACAATCCTTCGAGATAACCTGCATGGCACCATTATCTAATTCACTAATCAACACAACACACATGCTTGACTGGTCACTATAAACCCAACGGTTACGTTGCCCTTTACGTGCATCAATAAGTGTTAATTCACCTCCTATTTCACATACTCCCGATGTAGTGTCAAGTGAAGAATTAATACTGAAGGCGGTATGACTTTTGCTTTGATACAAAGAGAGTGTTCCATTTATTTTTTTAAAATCACTCGCTTTGGTTGAAAAACACAAAATCATCAATGGTAGAGCCGTCAAAAGTTTCATATCTGCATCTATATATAAGATTAATATTTAACACCATTCTTATTAAATACAACAAAAGCGACTGAATAATATGAGTTAAATACCAGCCCCTCCTCTTCTATATTCTCAGCCGCAATAAGTCCTTTTTCATTTATAACCCCCTTCAAGAAAAACTCATTATCCTCTTGATAAAGTGCAAACCCTGTTGCAGGACACCCAGCAAGTTTTACTTTGAAACCTATATAATTATCATACTTAACAACTTTGACTGACTGAAGATTTGGAAGGTCGTAAAAAACAGAGATAAACTGTTTCAGATTCGAGAAAAATAAAAAGTTATCATTCAAGCTTGCGCGAACATAAACATTAGAGTTGAGTTGCTTATCTGTAAGTCCCAAGCTTGAGATTTCATTACTGTATTTTTCAGATAAGTATTTTAATACATCATTATTTGTCACTCCATCTTGCTGAGTTGACACTGAACTTGCAGTCTCTTGTAAATGTAAATTATGCGAAGATGAATAGACAATATTACAAGAAAACAAAAACGAGATACTTAATATTTTAGCGATAGATGAATTGTTCATATTACCTCTCAATTGTCATAGATTCTTAGAAAAAGTTATTGCTTGCTAGTGTTAATGAAGTCAGACCAAATTTCAGTTAAGTTCCTTTTATGGAAGCTGAATGATAGAAAAATGGACTTTCTTGAAGCCAAACCATCCATAAAGGAGTAAAAATCAATTTATAATCCATTATCGATGTTCATGCAAGAGTAAAACACCCGCAAAATGTCTTTTATAGACATATACGTTGGAAACAAGGCGGGAAAATGGCGAAGCTTGCATCCGAAGTCACTGATAAGATGGTTGGTCAGCGTATCCAGATGCGCAGAAAAGAACTTGGTATGACTGCACAGCAATTAGCCGAGTATGCGGATATTTCCCAGCAACAACTTTCACGTTATGAAAGAGGAGCCAATAAAATTAATGTCGCACATCTTGTAAATATTGCCATAAAAATGAATACGCCAATTGGTTGGTTTTTCATTGATTGCTTTGATGAGAACTCCTCTGGTAATAACGAACAACCAGAATTTGTTCCAGTGAAAGATGTAGACCTAAAGAATAGATTTGAACAAATTTGGCCTCGTTTAACACATGAACAACGCAGGGTTCTAATCATGTTCCTAGATGAATACACATAATTAATCTATCTTTCAAGAAGCTTTTTAGACATAAATATGTCTAGGCCATGAAATCTCCTTATTTTAATTCCATAACATCTATATCATTTCGAGTTAATTGATTAATAATCACTCCTTAAAAACCAATCTAATGTAGTAAAAATAGTCATTCTTTTAATCATAGTATTCGCTGAGAGCAGCCCAAAAAGGCTGTTCTAAAGATCTACCAAACTCACCTATTTCGTTCAGTAGGTGCGAAACTTTTCACATGGAAATCTGAAATTTTCCGCCGCTGAACTTTTGTTTTGAAACCCAGAAATTCCGAAACTTTTCGGCGTTTGAAACTTTCGAAACTTCCCGAACTTTCGAACATCTCGAAAACTCCGATCATTAAAAACCATTAAATTCAATATGTTATAAGAGTTTCGCTCATTCAATCTGCTAAACTGTAAATCGTAGAGGTATCAATCCGATGCGCTTTTTTTGTGGATTCAAACGATGCCGAATAAACGTCTAATCAAGGTTAAAACTGTTCTGGAACTATGCGCAATTTCTCGTGCAACGCTCTACCGACTAATCGAAGCAGGAGCGTTTCCTCGCCAAGTCAGCCTAACCGGAGCACGCGCAGTTGCATGGCGAGAAGAAGAGGTTTTGGAATGGATAACAAGTCGTCTGATAGTGGATTCAATGTGATCTAATCATTTCAGAGTTCAAATAGCTTTATCTGATTTCCCCTCTAATAGCACGCTATATACCACCTATCTAGAATCAATGTATTTAGGTACATTCAAAGCCACAACCCATTTATAAAGGAAATATCCTGCATGGGAACCTATATGCTTCTAAACATCAAAAATATCGAGACAAGACCTTCTATAAATGCAGGAAAGAGTTATCATAAGCATAAATTGAAGATAAGAATAGACAAAGCTACTCTTGTTAGTAGTTTCTCTAATAAGAATGAGAAAATTAAAATACACTCTGCACTCAGAAACTGTAATAAATCCCAAAACAATAAATATATCATAACTCATACAAAACTAAAGGAAGGCCATCCATATAAAAAAGCAATCAATATTTTTAGTAGAGAAAAGACAAAAAGTTTGTTACTGCATATCGACTATTCTCCTGTAAATAAAAAAACAGGAAGTATAAGATTTGATTTTAGGCCACAACATCTTAATGATAATGAATTTAAAGAACTTTTAGAATGGATGCAATCGCAATTTGGAAAAGCGATTATCAAAACCATAAGCAGATCCTGGATTACCCAAATAGATGTGGCATTAGATATTTATGATTGTAATCTGAAAGATTATTTGTGGTCATTAAAAAATGCAGGAGTATCTGAATACTTTCATCAAAAAAATGGATTGCCCGGTCTGAGGTTGGGAAGTGTAAGATCCAAAATAAGCATACTATGCTATGAAAAAATATACATCAGACGGAGGGACTTTGACTCATTAAAGTCAGAAGGTAAATATGTAGAAGTTAATAACGATTATAACCCTCTACTAAGAATTGAAGCTCGTTTTAAACCGAAGATTTTATTGCAAGATAAAAAAGATAAGGCGCTTCTACTGAAAGATATTTCATCTATGGAGAATCCATTTTTAAGATTAATTATTTATAATAATATGATGCAAGAAAATCTCATTAAAAAGAATTATCTTCAATGTAAATTGAAGACCAGTGATGTAAATGTCATCAAGAAAAAAATGAAAAAAAGATTAAAACTCTCCCGACATTCTCTCGCGGTCATTGAGCAAAGTAAAATTGATTTAATTGACCGCGATAAAATATGGGAAAAATGGGAATTATGTATTGACCGTTTCAAATACTTTAAAGTTGAATATTAATGTATTTATCTCGAACTTTTTCTGACTGATATAATCGGTTGCATACAATAAACTCAGCGATCTGTTTTGCGCGTGAATACGCTATTCATATTAAAGTTATTCCAAAGATTTAGCTTTAGATCTTTAAAAAGAAAGAAAATCTTTCGCAAGATAGTTACTATGTTATGAACATTCATTTCCATCACTAAAATACAAGCGCCCAATTGGGCGCTTGCTAATCAAGCCAAATAAGGACGATCTTTACTAGCATCAAATAAATCTAGGAAAAATGAATCCGCTATCCGGATATTAGAACCAATCTTAACATTGGTTGAGTTATTACAAAAGAAATCAAAGTGATATCTAGGATGTACTCTACCGTTCACATTTATTGGATCATCATCAAATCTGAAATACCCATGATCTAATAAAAGCAATGCCGATATTGCATCAGAATAATTGATAGCTTGCTGCATATCCCTATCAAAATTATCGCACAGGTCTACAGCAATTGCTTCATGAGAAAAAAAACCATTTTCACATGTTGTGATCACATTTCTGCATCTTGAAATGAACTCAGCATTGACTGTTAAGCCATAAGCATCATAGTTAAAAATAATATTTTCTTCAAATTCAATAACCTGAAAAGGAAGATTCATTGTAAAAAAACCGTCAGGCTTTCTTATAAGTATTCTCTTATGTGTGCCAGTAGTTATCAATAAATCAAAATCACCTGTTTCCTTATTCCGAGAACTATGGCAAGAATTCACTATTTCCGCTGTCACAAGAAGGTTTTCTAAATTTGAAAAAGCATCTCTCACTGGGCGGAACTTCTCAAAATATTCTCCGGGTATATCTTTGAATAAATACTGGCTCATCTTTTTTTATTCCTTTGATATTCTATTTCAATCAGACTTTTTATATACTCTCCATCAACATCATCCTCTTCTGAAATATACCTTTCGACTTTATCAATTATTTTCGCAATTAACAGTGGAGTCGACTTTTTATCTGAGCAATAACTCTTAACCAATTTAGATATTGAGATAGATTCATCCAAAACAATGAAGTCTTTTTGATTTATTATTTCTTGATCAGATGGCAGCCTTACATTCATGTAATTGTTATTATTCAGGAAGTCTAAGCCCTGAAGAATAGTAGGCATCGATGGATTTTCTTTGTCATTATTCAAAACCAAGTGACTCTCAAGGAAAGATCGAGCCATCATTGTATACAGCGCATTTCGGAAATTGGATTTCTTCACCAACTTCATAGCGAAGCAAATTACAAAAGGAAACTCTAAACCTTTCGCATTATTTATATTTGAAATAAATAGCTTGCCATCTTGTTTAGATTTTGTTTCATGTGAGATATTCGAATCCCAGCCAAGTTGCTGCTTAACCTTTATTTTTAAAGTCTGAATGTAATCATAAATATAACCACCTGAGTCAAGAAATATAACAGCAATATCCCCTTCTTCTAAAGATGGATTCCTAGACTTTATATCTTTTATTATTTCAATTATTTTTTCCGGTCCATTATCTGTTCCTTCTAACAGATGAAGAGTTGTGCTTTTATAATCCTTTGGAATATCCTCAAAACGTCTAAGAGGATCTCTAGATAACTCTACTCTATTATCTACTTTATGATATTTGTATCCACAGGAATCCCATTCAGCCTCTTTTAACCATCTTAGAACAGGTTCTTCATAAAGCCCCATCCCTAATGCATGGGAAAACATCAAGTTCTTGGGATCTGTACGATAGCATTTTTTAAGAACGATATCGGCTCGATTTACATTATCATTTATTGGCATGAAAATATTTTGGAAAACATCTCCTGCAACGTATAGCTTTTTAGATGTAACCATTTCACAAAGATCAATGAAGCTTTGTGGGAAGTCCTGGCTTTCGTCTATAAATACATAATCAAGCGCCTTTTTATCTGATCGCCCACTATTATTTATGTCATCGATGGCTTTCTTACATAATGAATCAAAGTCACCGTACCCAAAACCACCGAATGGTATTTCGTAAAAATGGCATATATATCTGTACATTCCAGAGAAAGGATCTTTGGTCAAACCCCAAGAGTTGAAGCAAAAAAGCTTTGTCCCCCATTCAATCTGTTTCTCAACTCGCATAAAATCGAAAAACTCAGGTATTCTAGTTCTCATTGTGGAAGCCAGAATTTTATTAAAACATGTGAAAGCAATTTTAGATTCAGAGTTTTTAGAATAGATTTCTTTTAATTTGTGCAGCAGTAACTCAGTTTTTCCTGAGCCTGCTAGCCCCTGAATAACACTCTTTTTGCCAAACCCACTTTGGAAAACAAATTTTGTTTGATCTGTATCAAATAGAATAATTTTAGATTTTATAGTATCTAACAGATTACTTGCCTCAAGATTTATTCTTGAAGTGTCATTAATACTTCCTACAATTAATGAGATTATCAGGTCAATGACCCTGCTTTCCTTAGTTTCAACTTCTAATTTACTGAAGTCCAGATCATCCACAGGAAGTGAGTCGAATAGACTCTGCCATGATTTTTTTCTTCCAATTTTTTCTCTGTATTTAAACTTTTCAGCCAGAAAAGAAACATCTTCCAGAAAATCTTCCTGATACTCTTCAAAGAGCTCAGAATCATTACCAATATTAATAAAGAAGGGTTTTATACCAGAGGAAAATACCGCTATTGCCTGATCGTAGTCATAATTGACGTCCTCATTAGACAATGGTCTGCAAAGAATGTAGGTTTGTTTTTTATGCTGCTCAGCATAATCATTGATAAGTACATCGACCCCAGAGCTTTGTGCAAGGGCTAATGCATCTTGGGAGTAAAAGCAGTAGCTGGACATAAAATTTCCTTTTAAGAGATACGTACATACACCGTATGACCAGCTTCCATTTATTAGCACAGACTGATGTTAGCAACATTAGCTATGCACAAAGCGGCCAGTCAGATTAGATTCTGACCTAACCCACAGCTAGGTCAGGTAAAATTTTAGATGATATAGTTAATGAAATTTAAAGAACCCACTAAAACGCTATATTTTTATTAAAAATTGAATGGAACAACCACATCATCATAAATATCAGAGGTGGTTTCTTTATACTCCATCCCTGTAACACTCGCCAACAACACTGGTTTTACACCTAATTTATCGGCCATCATTTCAAATGTTATACCTAACTGCTCTTTCATAACAATGATACTTTCTTTCAGTATATGAGGCTCTTCCATTTGCAGAATATCATCAAACTTCTCTTGTCGCGTTTGTCTAGTTTGGCTGAACCAGACATTAGCACTTCTATACTGTTGTGCATTAATAAAGCCTAAAAAATGAGCTCTAAATATTATTGCTTTTGCACTCACCTTCCATCTGACTTTTAATTCGTAAACTTTTTTCCAATTAATAGAGCCATCGAAATTCAAGCATGTAGGAAACTCACTAGCAAATGATTTCCTTGGGAATAAAAAGGCGCTTGCAAAAGCATCTGCTTCTCTTTCCGTTTGTTTACAGCCTGTTTCAATCCCATCATGCATTACCAAATGACCACATTCGTGAGCCAAATCGAATCTCATTCTGCAAACACTTTCCTTGGCTGTATTCCTTATTATTATTGGATATTTTCTATTTACAGATAGGGCATCAACTTTATCGGACACACCATCGAAACAAGTAACAATAGCCCCTTGGTTTTCCAACACATTAACCATATTGTCGATAGGAGCGTCTGCTGATAAATTCCATCTGAGGCGGGCTCCCTCGGCAATTTTCTCTATTATGGGGGGAGTCAGTTCAGTAATCTTTGTATTATCGATTAAGTTAAAGCCATTTTGAGGCATATCCAAATGCTCATTCAGCTCAACCACTAGCTGCTCAAGAATCGTGCTATATGCTTGCACTCGCTCTTTTACCCCCACAGGAGTCGTTTGTCTCTTCCGAAAATGGCATTGCTCCGGTTTAACATCTCCAGCCATAGGCATACCAAAAAAGCTAGGAGACACTTCAAGGTATTCTGCCAAAGCATTTCTGACATCCATTGAAGGAGCCCTTGCATCGCTTTCATACTGGTGTATGCCCTGTCTGGAAACCGACACAGCATCTCCTAGCTCTTGAAGAGTTACCCCTTTGAGTAAACGAGCCAGCCTTAATCTTTCGCCATAGAAATCTAAATACATACCTTACAGACCATTATCCTTGCCATCATTCTCTGCTTTTTTGTCTTTCTTTTTGACAGAGACTGATGCTTTTTTCGTCTCAACTGGCTGAGGCAATTCACTCATGGTAGGGCCAAAAGCAGGAACCCGCTCATCAAGAGGAATTTCCCAACACGAAATCTGTTGTCCTTCAAGGAAACCGACAAACGTCACACGCTCAACGTATCGCATTTCATCCAATTCGATAGCAAAAAACCAAAGTACAGCAGCAGCATCACCGACTTCTGGCTCAAGCCATGACATTTGTCTTAATGCTTCAATCGAAGGGATTAGCCTTCTTTCTTCGGGGCAACTGGGCTTCCCTCTATAAAGTCTTACAGGGACGGATTGAATCGAAAAGGTGAATCGTCCATCAGGTTTCACAATTCCTAACCAAGGCCAATTTTTTCCATCCTTTACCGCACGAATGATGCGTGATCTCGAACACTCATAAGCCCTCATACCAGTACCCCTGGCAGTATCACCAATCTCGTCATCATGCCGATCAATTACATCATCCCTAACATCCCTAATTAGAGATGCCAGCTGTTTCAATCGATCAGCTGTAAGTACAGAGTTAAGTTCCCAGGGTTGCATCATCAGAAAAGGTTCCTCTTTAACAAAGCAGTTACAGGGTTGAGGCAAGAAGATGTGACAAGTAAATAATCTTGCACTTTCCAATATTTGTCAAGCAATGACAAGAAAGTAAAACCACTATGAAGTTGTCAATATCGTCCCAAAACTGTTCTTCCAATAAATGCGTACTTATACGTGTACTTAAAAGTTTTAAATTAAATTAAAATACATAAAAAACATTACATTAACAGCTCACTCAACATTCAGATCCAACATCGAATAATTTTACATGATTCAATGAAACAACAATGCCCGCCTTTTTGCGGGCATTTTTTAATTCAGGTAGTTTCTTTTCTCCCACCCTCGTTGCATTATTAGCCAGCCTTTCATGAAAAGGTGATTATGGAAAAAATGCGATACTACAGAACGTTATCCCTTAATTAAACTAAGCTTATGCCTTCTCCACGCTGGAGTTAGGGCAATCTGTTTATACGTTCTGATATCGAACTAATTATTTCTTAAGCATTGGTCGCTAAACTGGTGACCTTAACCTCACATTAAGCTAAACGTATGCAATTCACCGACACTCAGACGACTCCAGCCTTTAGCTGGAAAGCCCTTGGCTGGGCCGTATTGTATTTCTGTTTCTTTTCCACAGCCTTACAGCTTGTTATCTACCTGACGGGCTATAGCGGCTCCACCGGTTTACGCGACTCCATTTTGTTTAGCCTGTTATGGCTAGTCCCAGTATTCCTGTTTCCAAAACATACCCGTATTATCGGTGCCATTATCGGTATCGTGCTGTGGGGCGCGTCGCTGGCGGCAATTAGCTATTACGTTATTTACGGACAAGAGTTCTCGCAAAGCGTTTTATTTGTGATGTTTGAAACCAACACCAATGAAGCAGGTGAGTTCTTTAGTCAGTATTTCAGCCTGAAAATCGTGTTGGTCGCACTGGTTTATACGGCAATCGCCATTGCGCTCTGGACGCGACTGCGCCCGGTCTATATCCCAACCCCATGGCGCTGGCTGGTCTCTTTCGCCTTGTTGTACGGTCTGATCCTCAATCCTCTGGTGAATGGGATTATTATCAAGGGAAAACCGGCTGGCGATGTGCTTGATGGCATTTCTACACGCCTCGCACCTGCTGCGCCATGGCAGTTCATCACCGGTTATTATCAGTACCACCATCAATTAGATAGCCTGACCCGGTTACTCAATGACAACCATGCGCTACCGCCGCTGGCGAATTTGAAAGACAGTACCGGCGATGCACCGCGCACGCTGGTTCTGGTTATCGGTGAATCAACACAGCGTGGACACATGAGCCTTTACGGTTATCCACGTGAAACTACGCCGGAACTGGATGCGCTGCATAAATCCGATCCTAACTTCACCGTTTTCAATGATGTCGTGACATCACGTCCGTATACCATCGAGATTTTGCAGCAGGCGCTGACGTTTGCTAATGAAAAGAATCCCGACCTGTATCTGACCAAACCGTCGCTGATGAATCTGATGAAACAGGCGGGCTACAAAACCTTCTGGATAACCAACCAGCAGACGATGACCTCACGCAATACCATGCTGACGGTGTTCTCTAAGCAAACCGATCAGCAGTTCTACATGAACCAGCAACGTACCCAGAGCGCACGTGAGTATGATTCGAACGTTCTGGCACCGTTTAAGCAGGTTCTGGCCGACCCAGCGCCGAAGAAATTTATTATTGTTCACCTGCTGGGGACGCATATTAACTACGAGTATCGCTATCCGGAAAACTGGAACAAATTCTCTGGCAAAACCGACACCATGCCAGCGGGTTTAACCAAGGATGAGCAGACGACTTATAACAACTATGATAACGCCAACCTCTACAACGACTTCGTTGTCTCCAGCCTGATCAAGGACTACAAGGCCACCGATCCGAACGGTTTCCTGCTGTACTTCTCAGACCATGGGGAAGAGGTGTACGACACCCCGCCGCATAAAACGCAGGGACGTAACGAGCAAGCTCCTACCCGCCATATGTACACCATTCCGTTCCTGCTGTGGACATCGGAGAAATGGCACGAGGCACACCCTCGTGATTTCTCACAGGACGTGAATCGTAAATACAGCAGCTCAGAGCTGATTCATACCTGGTCCGATTTGGCGGGATTAAGCTATGACGACTTTGACGCAACCCGCGCGCTCACCAACCCACAGTTTGTCGAATCCACCCGCTGGATTGGCAATCCGTACAACAAAAACGCGCTAACTGATTACGATAAACTGCCTTACGGCGAGCAGACCGGTAATCAGTAATCCTCTCAGGCCGCTTCAACTCGAAGCGGCTTTTTTCCCTCTCTAAAGATCTCCCTCCGGGTAAAAATTAATTATATTTTCTAATCATCAATAATAATTAAAATTGCATCAAAACCCGTAACCAACGCACATAAAACGAATCATTGAATTAGATTTTATAATCCAAACAAGTTTGCCTTAGAAAATCTCAATCGTGACAGAGCGCACAAATCGCTAACCTCCAGCCATTCATACCAGGAGCGAATATGTTACTGCACATCCTTTACCTTATCGGCATTACCGCCGAAGCTATGACCGGCGCACTGGCAGCCGGACGTCGTCGCATGGATACCTTTGGCGTGATTATTATCGCCACGGCCACCGCGTTGGGTGGAGGATCGGTACGCGATATGCTGCTTGGCCACTATCCGTTAGGTTGGGTAAAGCACCCGGAATACATCATCATCGTGGTCATTGCTGCGGTGCTGACAACGATTGTTGCTCCAGTCATGCCGCATCTGCGCCGCCTGTTTCTGGTACTGGATGCCGTAGGCCTTATCGTCTTTTCCATCATCGGCGCTCAGATTGCGTTAGATATGGGAGAGGGCCCGGTTATCGCTACTATCGCGGCGGTAATCACCGGCGTATTCGGCGGGATACTGCGCGATATGTTCTGCAAACGCATTCCGCTTGTGTTTCAAAAAGAGTTATATGCAGGCATCTCCTTTGCCGCTGCGGTGCTGTACGTCGCCATGCAGCATTATGTCAGCAACCATGATGTGGTGGTGATTTCAACGTTACTATTCGGTTTCACCGCCCGTATGCTGGCCCTGAGACTGAAACTGGGGCTGCCGGTGTTTTACTACCGCCACGAAACGCACTAACGAAAGCCCCTGACTCCCAATGACCGTAGCTGGCGGGTCAGTTCGACAATGGTGGGGTGGTGAATAAACGCAACCAGGTTGCGGGCTTTTTCTGGGCCTACGCCTGGGAGGTTTTGCCAGTGCAGCTCATCACGTGCCTCTAATTGCTTCCAGGACCCGTCGCTCAGCGCCTTCATCGCGCCAGCAGGAAGAGGCAGCCCTAGCGCTTTTAGCCAAAGCGGAAAGGGCTGTCGCCGCGCCATGTCAAAACGCTGCAAAATCTGTTGCGCCCGTGCCGCTGTTATCCCCGGAGTGTCATTGAGTTGCATGGGCGTCAGCTCCAGCCAGGAGAAGATATGGGCAAAAGAATGTGCCATGACGAGCGTCTTCCACCCCGCCTCTCCGACCCCCTCAATATTTAATACCTGCGATGCCCCCAGCCAATTAAGACGAGCCAGAAATTGCTCCCGACATTCTGGCGAGCGGTAGAAACAGGTTAGCGAATGATAACGAGGCGCTGGCGGCATCGGTTTGGCCCTATCCAGCCCTCGCCAGACCACGCTTTCCAGACGGGGGATTCCCTGCCCGGCCAGGCTCACCAATAGATGATCACCAATGGTGATGTCCAGATTCTGCCAACGCGGCACAGACCCGATGCTCACCCGCTGTACCTGTTTATCATCCAGCTGAATGGGTACCAGTTCGGCCACCACCGCAATCTTCCCGGTGCGTCCAATGGTAAAACGGATGCCGCTTACCTCAGCAACTTGCGAAACCGGTCGATACTTCCATGCCGCTACCCATGCTCCCTGCCCTGGCAGCCAATGTCTACCTTCCGGATCTTTGCCCGCACGGATGACGACCCCATCGGTCGCAAAGGGGAGTGGTGAGGTAAACCAACGCTCTCGCCAGTCGGCTACTTCTTTAACTTGCGTAATGGGATAGGAATAGCGTTCAGCAAGTTCAAAGCCAGAGGCAGACAACTGAGTCAACCGTTCACGCATTGTTGCTGGGCCGTCCGGCCAAGCCCAGACAAAGACCGACAGTTGGGATAACGAGTGGCTGTCACCCTGCCGCATCAGCATTCCTGCTACCTGGGAACGCGCATTCATGCCGCCCATTTTTTGCTGTACGTGAGCATCTGCACTTAGAAAGATCTCCCCCTGCAGAACGCTATTGGCCAGCGCACCGTCAACTTTCTGTGGCAGCGAGGGGATACGCCGGGCCTTCTGCGTCCAGTCCTCCCCGAGCAGCCCATCGCCCCGGCTGATTACCCGCTGCAAATGTCCCTGCTGATAGACCAGCGTCACTGCGACACCATCGACCTTCGGCTGTACCCATAGCTCATTTTTGCCCTGCATCCACTGTTGAACCGCCTGTGCATCGGCAAGTTTGCGTACGCCAGTGTGCGCAACGGGATGCCATATTGCCCCTTGCCGAGGAGGCAAACTGGCATTCTCCGTTGATGCGGCTCCAAAACAACGTTGCCATAGCGCCAGACGCGCCGAGAGCTGGTCATAAACGCCGTCGCTGACATCGCTCACCCCCTGACGCCAGTATGTTTCGTTCCATTTCGCGAGCTGTTCCTGTAATTGTGCGATCTCTTGCCCGGCACGTTCAGGCGACCAGACCGGGCACGTCGCCCGCGCATGTGCCACGAGAAGTAGCGCAGCAACTATCAACCATCGACTCATCATTACTCCCCTCCGATGCGGATAACCTTTTGTATCGCAGCCATATTGGTGGCACGAGGGGCAATATTTCAGTTCCCGAGCGAGCTTCAGAGGAAAAGAGTTCGTTGCAGCAATACACTGTGAATTCAGGAAAACGGTACGCAAAATGAAATAAACTGACGCAAAAAGTGTGACAAAGGCTACGTCGCGTAGCGGCGCCGTGTATAATAGGCTCGTATGTAAGTTCTCTTTCGATAATCACATACAAAAGACACTCATGGCTCAAGGCACGCTCTATATTGTTTCCGCCCCTAGTGGCGCGGGTAAATCCAGCCTGATTCAGGCTTTATTGAAAACCCAACCGCTGTACGATTCCCAGGTATCTGTTTCACATACCACGCGCGCGCCGCGTCCGGGTGAAGTGCACGGCGAACATTATTTCTTTGTGAATCACGACGAATTCCGCACGATGATTGGCGAAGAGGCATTTCTTGAACACGCTGAAGTCTTTGGTAACTACTACGGTACCTCGCGTAAAGCGATTGAGCAGGTTCTGACGACCGGCGTGGATGTCTTCCTCGATATCGACTGGCAGGGCGCGCAGCAGATCCGTAAAAGCATGCCGAGCGCACGCAGCATCTTTATTTTACCGCCGTCCAAAATTGAACTGGACCGCCGTCTGCGCGGCCGTGGTCAGGATAGCGAAGAGGTGATTGCAAAACGTATGGCTCAGGCAGTTGCAGAAATGAGCCATTACGCGGAATATGATTACCTTATCGTCAACGATGATTTTGATACCGCACTGGGCGATCTGAAAACGATCATCCGCGCTGAGCGTCTGCGCATGAGCCGCCAAAAGCAGCGACATGACGCTTTAATCAGCAAATTATTGGCAGACTGAACCCACTTTCAGTATCATGCCCCGTTATTTCTTCATCTGTGGAGCACTAAAGTATGGCACGCGTAACTGTTCAGGACGCTGTAGAGAAAATTGGTAACCGTTTTGACCTGGTACTGGTCGCCGCGCGTCGCGCTCGTCAGATGCAGGTTGGCGGAAAAGATCCGTTAGTACCGGAAGAAAACGATAAAACCACCGTTATCGCACTGCGCGAAATCGAAGAGGGTCTTATCAACAACCAGATCCTCGACGTGCGTGAGCGCCAGGAACAGCAAGAGCAGGAAGCCGCTGAATTACAAGCTGTTACCGCTATTGCTGAAGGTCGTCGTTAATTAGATTGCGGGTCGCCCTTGTATCTGTTTGAGAGCCTGAATCAGCTGATTCAACACTACCTGCCGGAAGACCAGATTAAGCGTCTTCGGCAGGCCTATCTCGTTGCACGTGACGCTCACGAGGGGCAGACACGTTCAAGCGGTGAACCCTATATCACGCACCCGGTAGCGGTAGCCTGCATTCTGGCCGAGATGAAACTCGACTACGAAACGCTGATGGCCGCCCTGCTGCATGATGTGATTGAAGATACCCCTGCCACCTACCAGGATATGGAACAGCTCTTTGGTAAGAGCGTCGCCGAACTGGTAGAAGGGGTGTCGAAACTTGATAAGCTCAAGTTCCGCGATAAGAAAGAGGCGCAGGCCGAAAACTTTCGCAAGATGATTATGGCGATGGTGCAGGATATCCGCGTCATCCTCATCAAACTTGCTGACCGCACCCACAACATGCGCACGTTGGGCTCATTACGCCCGGACAAACGTCGTCGTATCGCCCGTGAAACCCTCGAAATTTACAGCCCGCTGGCGCACCGTTTAGGTATCCACCACATCAAGACCGAGCTTGAAGAGCTAGGCTTTGAAGCGCTGTACCCTAACCGTTACCGCGTTATTAAAGAAGTGGTGAAAGCCGCGCGCGGGAACCGTAAAGAGATGATTCAAAAAATCCTCTCTGAGATCGAAGGGCGTTTGCAGGAAGCGGGAATTGCGTGCCGCGTAAGCGGTCGCGAAAAACATCTGTATTCGATTTACTGCAAAATGGTGCTCAAAGAGCAGCGTTTTCACTCGATCATGGACATCTACGCCTTCCGCGTGATCGTTCACGATCTCGACACCTGCTACCGCGTTCTGGGGCAGATGCACAGCCTGTATAAACCCCGTCCGGGTCGCGTCAAAGACTACATCGCCATCCCTAAGGCGAACGGATATCAATCCCTGCACACTTCAATGATTGGGCCGCACGGCGTGCCGGTTGAAGTCCAGATCCGTACTGAAGATATGGATCAGATGGCAGAGATGGGTGTGGCGGCGCACTGGGCCTACAAAGAACACGGCGGTGAAAGCAGCACTACCGCACAAATCCGCGCACAGCGCTGGATGCAGAGCCTGCTGGAACTGCAGCAAAGTGCCGGTAGCTCGTTTGAATTTATCGAAAGCGTTAAATCCGATCTCTTCCCGGATGAGATTTACGTTTTCACCCCGGAAGGCCGTATCGTCGAACTGCCCGCTGGCGCGACGCCGGTGGACTTTGCCTACGCCGTGCATACCGATATCGGCCATGCCTGCGTGGGTGCGCGCGTAGATCGCCAGCCTTACCCGCTGTCGCAACCGCTCTCCAGCGGCCAAACCGTTGAAATCATTACCGCACCGGGCGCACGTCCGAATGCCGCATGGCTCAATTTTGTCGTCAGCTCGAAAGCGCGCGCCAAAATTCGCCAAATGTTGAAAAACCTCAAACGCGACGACTCCGTCAGTCTGGGGCGCCGTCTGCTGAACCACGCGTTAGGCGGCAGTCGCAAACTGGCTGAGATTTCACCTGAGCATATTCAGCGTGAGATTGATCGCATGCGCCTGACTTCACTCGACGACCTGCTGGCGGAAATTGGCCTCGGCAACGCGATGAGCGTGGTGGTAGCGAAAAACCTGCAGCATGGCGAAGCCACGCCGCTGGCACCGGGAGCCTCTGGGCTTACCCATCTGCCGATTAAAGGCGCTGATGGGGTGCTGATCACCTTTGCGAAATGCTGTCGTCCAATTCCAGGCGACCCGATCATTGCTCACGTCAGCCCGGGTAAAGGGTTGGTCATCCACCATGAATCCTGCCGCAACATTCGCGGCTATCAGAAAGAACCTGAGAAGTTCATGGCGGTAGAGTGGGACAAAGAGACGGCACAGGAATTTATCACCGAGATTAAGGTCGATATGTTCAACCATCAGGGGGCCTTAGCCAACCTGACGGCAGCCATCAATACTGCGACATCCAATATTCAAAGTCTGAATACGGAAGAAAAAGACGGCCGCGTATACAGCGCCTTTATCCGTCTGACCGCTCGCGACCGCGTGCATCTGGCCAATATCATGCGCAAAATCCGCGTTATGCCAGACGTCATCAAAGTCACCCGTAACCGTAACTAGTTTTAGACACAACATCGTTCGAACTGCGTAAGGCGGCAGATGAATGAATTCTCCAGGAACGTACAGCGCTGCGTTTCTGGGGTGAGTGCAGCTAACGCCGAGGTAATTTGAAGGATGAAGTGCCAATGAATCCACAGCGTTATGCGCGAATTTGTGAGATGCTCGCCAGGCGTCAGCCTGATCTGACGGTCTGCATGGAGCAGGTCCACAAACCTCATAATGTCTCGGCGATCGTTCGCACCGCTGATGCGGTCGGCGTCCATGAAGTTCACGCCGTCTGGCCTGGCAGCCGTATGCGCACGATGGTCTCTGCAGCAGCAGGCAGCAACAGCTGGGTTCAGGTGCAAACTCACCCCACCATCAGCGATGCCGTCAGCCACCTGAAAGGCCAGGGCATGCAGATTCTAGCCACCCATCTTTCTGACAAAGCGGTCGATTTCCGCGAAATCGACTACACCCGCCCGACCTGTATTTTAATGGGCCAGGAAAAAACGGGTATTACCCAGGAAGCGTTAGATCTGGCAGACCAGGACATTATCATCCCAATGATTGGGATGGTGCAGTCGCTGAACGTCTCCGTCGCCTCCGCCCTTATCCTCTATGAAGCCCAGCGCCAGCGGCAAAACGCCGGCATGTATCACCGCGATAACAGCATGTTGCCCGATGAAGAACAGCAGCGTCTGCTGTTTGAAGGCGGTTATCCGGTGCTGGCAAACGTCGCTAAACGTAAAGGTCTCCCCTACCCTCGCGTCAACGAGCAGGGTGAGGTTGAGGCCGACACCTCATGGTGGGCCACCATGCAGGCCAAGGGGTAAGCGCTATGCAAAGCCGTCTGCTGGATGCCGTTCCGCTCAACACACTGACCGGTGTCGGTGCCGCGCAGAGCAGTCGGCTGGCAAAGATTGGTCTCCACACGGTGCAAGACCTCCTGTTGCACCTGCCGCTACGTTACGAAGACCGTACCCAGCTCTACCCTATCGGTGAACTGCTCCCCGGCGTTTACGCCAGCGTCGAAGGCGAAGTCCTGAACAGCACCATCACCTTCGGCGGCCGCCGGATGATGACCTGCCAGATAAGCGATGGCTCCGGCATCCTGACGATGCGCTTTTTCAACTTCAACGCGGCGATGAAAAATAGCCTTGCTACCGGTAAGCGCGTGCTGGCCTACGGCGAAGCCAAGCGCGGGAAGTACGGCGCAGAGATGATCCACCCGGAATACCGCGTGCAGGGCGATCTCAGCACCCCAGATTTGCAGGAGACCTTAACCCCGGTCTACCCCACCACCGAAGGCATTAAACAGGCGACGCTGCGCAAGCTCACCGACCAGGCGCTTGACCTGCTGGATACCTGCGCTATCAGCGAACTGCTGCCGCCGGAACTGGCACAGGGCATGATGAGCCTGCCGGAGGCGCTGCGCACGCTGCATCGCCCACCGCCGTCTTTGCAGCTCGTCGATTTAGAAACTGGTAAACATCCGGCACAGCAGCGCCTGATCCTTGAAGAACTTTTAGCGCATAATCTCAGCATGCTGGCACTGCGCGCTGGCGCGCAGCGCTATCACGCTCTACCGCTCAACGCTCAGGGTGAACTGAAAAAACGTTTTCTCGACTCCTTACCGTTCAAACCGACCGGTGCGCAGACGCGCGTAGTGGCGGAAATCGAACACGACATGGCGCTTGATGTGCCGATGATGCGCCTGGTGCAGGGCGATGTTGGCTCCGGTAAAACGCTTGTCGCTGCACTGGCCGCACTACGTGCCATTGCCCACGGCAAGCAGGTAGCACTGATGGCGCCTACCGAATTGCTCGCTGAGCAGCATGCCAACAACTTCCGCAGCTGGTTTGAACCGCTCGGTATTGAAGTCGGCTGGCTTGCTGGTAAGCAGAAAGGCAAAGCGCGTCAGGCGCAGCAGGACGCCATTGCCAGCGGCCAGGTACAGATGATTGTCGGTACCCACGCCATCTTCCAGGAACAGGTACAGTTTAACGGCCTGGCGCTAGTCATCATCGATGAACAGCACCGCTTCGGCGTCCACCAGCGTCTGGCGCTGTGGGAGAAAGGCCAGCAGCAGGGCTTCCACCCGCATCAGTTGATCATGACTGCCACCCCGATTCCGCGAACCCTGGCAATGACCGCCTACGCCGACCTCGATACCTCGGTGATTGACGAACTGCCGCCGGGCAGGACGCCGGTAACTACCGTCGCCATCCCGGATACCCGTCGCCCCGACATCATCACCCGCGTGCGCAACGCCTGCACCACTGAAGGCCGTCAGGCCTACTGGGTCTGTACGTTGATTGAAGAGTCTGAACTGCTGGAAGCGCAGGCGGCAGAAGCCACCTGGGAAGAGCTAAAACTGGCACTGCCGGAGCTCAACGTCGGCCTGGTTCACGGCCGCATGAAGCCCGCCGAGAAGCAGGCAGTCATGCAATCCTTCAAACAGGGCGAGCTACATCTGCTGATCGCCACTACGGTGATTGAAGTTGGTGTCGACGTCCCCAATGCCAGCCTGATGATTATCGAAAACCCAGAACGCCTGGGTCTGGCGCAGCTTCACCAGCTGCGTGGCCGCGTAGGCCGTGGCGCGGTGGCATCCCACTGCGTGCTGCTGTACAAGTCACCGCTATCGAAAACCGCGCAGCTGCGCCTGCAGGTGCTGCGCGACAGCAACGACGGCTTTGTGATTGCGCAAAAAGATCTCGAGATTCGCGGCCCGGGTGAACTACTTGGCACCCGTCAGACCGGTAACGCCGAATTTAAAGTGGCGGATTTACTGCGCGATCAGGCCATGATCCCCGAAGTACAGCGCCTGGCCCGTCATATTCACGAACGTTATCCGCAGCAGGCCAATGCCCTTATTGAACGTTGGATGCCGGAAACCGAACGCTATTCCAACGCGTAGCGATACCCGCAGCCCGCGTAGGGCTGTGCTAAACTTCGCACAATTTTACTTCCTGGACGAGTTTGTAATGAGACGAGAACTGGCTATCGAATTTTCGCGCGTCACCGAAGCGGCGGCGCTGGCAGGCTACAAATGGCTGGGTCGCGGCGACAAAAATACCGCGGACGGCGCAGCGGTCAACGCCATGCGTATTATGCTCAACAAGGTCAACATTGACGGCACCATCGTCATTGGCGAAGGCGAAATCGATGAAGCGCCTATGCTTTACATCGGTGAATCTGTCGGTACCGGCAACGGCGACGCGGTAGATATCGCGGTCGATCCTATCGAAGGTACCCGCATGACCGCCATGGGTCAGGCCAACGCCCTGGCCGTACTCGCCGTCGGCGACAAAGGCTGCTTCCTGAACGCACCTGACATGTACATGGAAAAGCTGATTGTCGGGCCGGGCGCGAAAGGCACCATCGACCTGAACAAACCGCTGGAAGAGAACCTGCGTAACATCGCCCGTGCGCTGGACAAGCCGCTGAGCGAACTGACGGTCACGATTCTGGCCAAGCCGCGCCACGACGACGTGATTGTTGAGCTGCAAAAACTGGGCGTGCGCGTGTTTGCTATCCCTGACGGAGACGTGGCGGCCTCGATTCTGACCTGCATGCCGGACAGCGAAGTCGACGTGATGTACGGTATCGGTGGCGCGCCAGAGGGCGTGGTTTCGGCCGCCGTCATTCGCGCGCTCGATGGTGACATGCACGGTCGTCTGCTGGCACGTCACCACGTTAAAGGCGACAGCGAAGAGAACCGTCGTATCGGGGAAAACGAGCTGGAACGCTGCAAAGCGATGGGTATTGAAGCCGGCGTAGTCCTGACGCTGGACGATATGGCGCGCAGCGATAATGTGATTTTCTCCGCCACCGGTATCACCAAAGGCGACCTGCTGGACGGCATCACCCGCAAGGGCAATATCGCGACCACCGAGACGCTGCTCATCCGCGGCAAATCACGCACTATCCGCCGCATCCAGTCGATTCACTACCTGGATCGCAAAGACACTGAAATCCAGCGCCACATTCTGTAATTCATTTGATCAATCGAGCTTTCCAGCCTTTTCGGGCTGGAAATCTTCCCTCGTCGCGGTAAAGATAAGGTAATACGATTGAGAGCCTATCCCAGTAGGCGTAACTGGCGCAGTCGGTTTGGACACGGACAGCGCGGAAAAACCGGAGCGTACACGGAGTACGTGAGGATTTTGAGCACTGCCCAGGGCCAAAGTGACAAGTAAAATAGCCTAATGGGATAGGCTCTAAGAGGAGAAATGCCATGCCAGACTGGATTACAGGCAAAGTTGTAAAGGTACATAACTGGACTGACGCGTTGTTCAGCCTCACCGTTCACGCACCGGTTCAGCCCTTTACCGCCGGGCAGTTTGCCAAGCTGGCGCTGGATATCGACGGCGAACGCGTCCAACGCGCCTATTCCTACGTTAACGCTCCCAGCAACCCCGATCTCGAGTTCTACCTGGTCACCGTTCCGGATGGCAAACTCAGCCCACGACTGGCAGCGCTAAAGCCGGGTGATGAGGTGCTGATCGTCAGCGAAGCGGCTGGTTTCTTTGTGCTGGAAGAGATTCCCGATTGCGACACCCTGTGGATGCTGGCTACCGGTACCGCGATAGGCCCGTATTTATCGATACTGGAAGAAGGCAAAGATCTCGACCGCTTCAACAATCTGGTGCTGGTTCATGCCGCGCGTTATGCCGCCGACTTAAGCTATCTGCCACAGATGCGCGCCCTTGAGGAGCGCTATGCCGGTAAACTGCGGATTCAAACCGTCGTCAGCCGTGAAAGCGCGCCGGGGATGTTAACCGGGCGAGTTCCCGCGTTGATTGAAAGCGGTGCGCTGGAAGCCGCGGTGGGTTTACCGATGAATGCCGAAACCAGCCATATTATGCTGTGTGGCAATCCGCAGATGGTGCGCAATACCCAGCAACTGCTGAAAGAGACCCGACAGATGACCAAACATTTGCGTCGTCGGCCGGGCCATATGACCGCCGAACACTACTGGTGATCGGCGCGGTACTTCACGGGCAGGGTATCTTTACCGTATTTATTTTCGCCCTGAGTACCCACAAACGCACCCAAATCGATAAGCATCATCACGATAATCAGCGTTGGGATAAAACGCCCAACGCCCCACTGCCAGACGCTCGGCAACATTGCCCAGTTGCCGGCCAGTAACATCCACGCCAGCACCATCAGCAGCGCCCAGAGGCCAGACTTTCCACGATCGTGCAGGCGTTTAATCGTCACCGCCGCCGTTGGCCACAACAGGCACACCAGCATAAATGCCGCCGTCTGCAGGTCAATAAGACCGCCGCCCGCGAGGCTAAACAGCGCCACCATCGTGACTGCCCAGATGACAATCCAGATCCAAAAATCACGGCGTCCAATGCGCCCTTTAATAGAAAACAACCACTGCTGTAAAGTCATGCACCGTTTCCTTTTCTCTTCGTGCGCGTAGTTTACCCTGAAGCGGGCACATTTTGACAAGCGCGTCGGTTCCCGTTTTAATCGTCATCTGCAAAGAGGAGAACGATTGGCATGAAAAAATGGATAACGCTATGTCTGGTTGGGCTCGTCACGCTCTGTACCGGTCAGGCTGTGCTGTCGGCGGAAACGTCCACGGCCGTTGCCCCGTATCTGCTGACGGGCGCTCCGGCATTTGATCTCTCTATCAGCCAGTTTCGGGAAAAATTCAATACCGACAACCCTACCCTACCGCTTGGCGAGTTCCGCTCGATAACTTCAAGCCGCGACCAGCTGACGATTACCCGCGCCGCCAGCAAAATTAATGAAAATTTATACGCCTCCGCCGCGCTTGAACGCGGTACGTTGAAAATCAAATCGATCCAGATAACCTGGTTGCCGATTCAAGGGCCGGAGCAAAAAGCGGCGAAGCTTAAAGCGCAGGAATATATGAGTGCCTTAATGCGCGCGGTGCTTCCGACGCTGACGAAACCGCAGAGCCTGCAAAAATTGCAAAAGCTACTGACCCAAGGCAAAGGCAAACACTACTTCGCCAGCACCGAAGGTGCGGTTCGCTATGTTGTCGCAGATAATGGCGAAAAGGGGCTGACCTTCGCCGTTGAACCGATTAAGCTGGCGTTATCTCAAAATCTTGAGGGGCAGAATAAATGATAAAAAGCAAAGCCTTCATGCCTTTCAATCTCTATACTGTTTCACAGACCATGCTGCCCTGACGGGCGGCCATATTCCTTAATTCGCTGACAAGCGTGGAGAATCGAAATGCGACATCCTTTAGTGATGGGTAACTGGAAACTGAACGGCAGCCGCCACATGGTAAACGAGCTGGTTGCTAATCTGCGTACCGAGCTGGCTGGTGTTTCTGGCTGTGGCGTAGCTATCGCTCCGCCAGAAATGTACATCGATCTGGCTAAACACGCGGCTGCTGGCAGCCACATCCACCTGGGCGCGCAGAACGTTGACCTGAACCTGTCTGGCGCATTCACCGGCGAAACCTCCGCTGAAATGCTCAAAGATGTTGGCGCAACCTACATCATCATCGGCCACTCCGAGCGTCGTACTTATCACAAAGAATCTGACGAGCTGATCGCGAAGAAATTTGCTGTGCTGAAAGAACAGGGTCTGATCCCAGTTCTGTGCATCGGTGAAACCGAAGCAGAAAACGAAGCGGGCAAAACTGAAGAAGTTTGCGCACGTCAGATTGATGCTGTTCTGAAAACTCAGGGCGCAGCGGCGTTCGAAGGCGTAGTTATCGCTTACGAACCAGTATGGGCTATCGGTACCGGCAAATCTGCAACCCCAGCTCAGGCTCAGGCGGTTCACAAATTCATCCGTGACCACATCGCTAAAGCTGACGCGAAAATCGCTCAACAGGTCATCATCCAGTACGGCGGTTCCGTAAACGCATCCAATGCGGCTGAACTGTTCACCCAGCCGGACATCGATGGCGCGCTGGTTGGCGGTGCATCGCTGAAAGCTGACGCTTTCGCGGTGATCGTTAAAGCAGCAGAAGCAGCAAAAAACGCATAATGCGATAAACCCGGTCATCGCGCCGGGTTTGTGTCGGATGATGGCGTAAACGCCTTATCCGACCTACCCGTCATGTATGTGACGTCTACATAAACCGGCCCTCTGGCCGGTTTATTCTTTTTGTAGGCCGGATAAGCGCAGCGCCATCCGGTAAGTTCTCAGAGTTTCCCCAGCACCTGATACCACGCGTAGTCCAACGGCAACAGCAACAGATAACTCACCGCCGCCAGCGCCAGACACAACAGCATCCCCGCTCGCGCAGGCACCTTGCCCAGCGCCATCGCCACCACAATTGGCGACGCCTGATATGGCAGCAATGGCGTGGAATATCCCAGCACCTGAATCATAATCACGCTCAGCAGCGGGAAACCGGTGGCGTCCGAGAAGCTCTGCGCAAAGGTGGTATACAGCGCCGGAACGCCGTTGGCGGTCATAATAAAGTTCAGCGCACTGGTGATGCCGGTCAGCGCAAGGAAACTGGTAAACGGCGCATCTTCACTGAGCGGCATAATATGCAATAGCGCATTGCCCACCACCGCGCCAATACCGGTCTGGGTCACGGTGATAGCCAGCCCCAGAATACCGGCAACGTAGATACAGGTGCGGATATTCACCCCGCTGGCAAACTCTTCGCCGTTGATAAACCCGATGCGCGGCAGCAATGTCACCACAGCGGCCACCAGCCCAGTCCAGGCAGGCCCAATGCCGTGCAGACTCTCGCTCACCCACAGACTCAGCACGACTGCCAATAGCCATGCCAGACGCTTTTCATCGCCGCTCATCGGCGGCAGCGGCTCCAGTTCGCGCGGCGGATGTGGTTTGCCGGGGAATAACCAGCAAATCAGGCCTATCAGCGCCGCGCCTTTGAGCCACCCCAGCACCGGCGTATGCAGCAGCAGATATGGAACATAATTCAGGTGAATGCCATAAGCCCCTTCCGCCGCCCCGCTCATCACCAGGTTTGGGACGTTGGCAGGCAAAATGGTCGCGGAAAGCTGGAAGGTACCAAACCCCACCGCCAGCGCCAGGCCGTACCACGCGCGGGTGCCATCCTCAATACCGGCGCGTTTCGCCATCGCCGCCACGATAGGCATAAGCAGCGCAATACGTCCCATATTCGAGGGCATGACGAACGCCAGCGCATAGCTCAGCAACACCACGCTACCGACCATCAGCGGCCAGGAGTCGGTGAGCCGCGACGAGAGTGCCCGCGCGGCGCGGTCGGCAAGCCCGGTTTTACGGATAGCAATACCCAGCACAAATCCACTGAATACCAGCCAAAAAGCTGACGAGGCAAAGCCACCGAAAATCACATCCGGCGGGGCAATTTTGGCCGTCATCGCCGCCGCAAAGAACAGCAACGCGGTGATGAACTCCGGCAACAGCGAAGTTGCCCACAGCACGATGGTTACGCCAACAATAATAGAGGGGAGGAACAGAGGGTGAGAAAACCAGAGCGACATACCTGTCTCCTGTCGTTTTTTTCAGCAAGAATACGACGACAAGAGTGACAGGTAAACGCCAGATTAGGTGGGGTTATTGCAGGATTTCGCACTGATGATCCTGAATTTCCTCCGCAGAGGCGCGGTTCAGAGTCAGCAGATTGCGCTCCGTTGCCAACAGCACCAAAGAGCCGTCGCTTTGTTGCGCCAGCGCCAGAGCAAAGTGCCCCATATGGTCACGTGCCTCCGGTACTTCTTCCGCCAGCATCAGGAACGGGCTGCGTTTCGCCAGCTCGTTTTCGGTCACTCGGCGCGCCAGATACTCATGGCCCAACAAGCCTCCCGGCAGCGGAAGCCAGCGACTGCTGATTGCCGCCATATCGCCGTCAAGCTGGGCGCGAACGTCTTTGCGCAGACAGGAAATATGGATATGAAAATGGTTTTGCGTACGCCCGGTACGGGAGTTGATGGTCAGTGAAACCGCATTGTCCGGGACTTCCGATCCTCGTTTATCGCTCATAATGGCGCGCCTTTGCCACGCCTGCCAAAAGAAGTTCGGCGTCAGCGGGTCAAGCAGCAGCGGGCTTTCGGTCCCATTAATACGGTAGGTCGGCATCAGCAGGTATTGCAGCGGGCCGTTGCGATCTTTGAACAGCACGTAGCCGCCTTTTGGGTTGACGTCGACGCACGGTTGAGGCGTCCGGTGCTGTTCCTGATTTGGCACACACTGCTGCAGCACAATCTGGCGCAACGCGTCCGGGTTGCCTGAATTCAGCCAGTACCAGCCACCAGCGGCTATAACAATCAGCACCACCAGTAGCGCCGCCAGCAGGTATTTTAACCTTGTCATTATGTCTCCCCATCTCAAACCGAGGGGAAAGAGTAACGTACTTTGATGACCAAAAGAAAACGCCCGGCGGGTTTGCCGGGCGTTTGGGGAAAATTAACGTTTACTGATCTGGTCGAAAGTGCCACCGTTAGAGAAGTGATCTTTCTGCGCTTTAGTCCAGCCGCCGAACTCTTCATCAATCGTAAAGAGTTTCAGTTTCGGGAACGCATTTTCATACTTCTTCGCAACCTGCGAGTCACGCGGGCGGTAGTAGTTCTTCGCCGCAATTTCCTGGCCTTCCGGCGAGTAGAGGTACTTCAGGTAGGCTTCGGCCACCGCAGTAGTCCCTTTCTTCTCGGCGACTTTATCAACAACTGAGACGGTCGGTTCAGCAAGGATAGATTCGCTCGGCGTGACGATTTCAAACTTGTCTTTGCCCAGTTCGTTAGTCGCCAGCAGCGCTTCGTTTTCCCACGCAATCAGCACGTCGCCGATACCACGTTCAACAAAGGTATTTGTTGAGCCACGCGCGCCGGAGTCCAGCACTTCAACGTTCTTATACAGCGCCTTCACGAAGTCCTGAGCTTTGGCCTGATCGTTGTTGTTGTGGTGCAACGCATAGCCCCAGGCCGCCAGATAGTTCCAGCGTGCGCCACCGGAGCTTTTAGGGTTCGGGGTGATAACGGAAACGCCCGGTTTAATCAGGTCGTTCCAGTCGTGAATCTGTTTCGGGTTGCCCTTACGGACCAGGAACACAATGGTGGAGGTGTACGGCGCGGAGTTATCCGGCAGACGTTTAATCCAGTTCTTATCGATACGGCCGCGTTCAGCAATGGCATCAACGTCATAAGCCAGCGCCAGGGTCACCACATCCGCATCAATACCGTTGATGACGGAAGTCGCCTGCTTACCGGAACCACCGTGCGATTGGCGGATAACAACATTATCGCCAGTCTCTTTCTTCCAGTGCGCGCTGAAAGCCTTGTTGTACTGATCGTACAGCTCACGTGTCGGATCGTAAGACACGTTAAGTAACTGAATATCCTTAGCCAGTACGCTGGTGGAAGCCAGCAAAAGAGTTAACCCTACGCCCCACTTGTTCATCGCCCGCTCTCTTATCTGTTGTGTTGTAATGAGGCTAGCCTGCCAGAAATCGAACCGATGATTAAAGAATAAAAAAAGATTGATTATGCAGTTTTGAAATATAAGAGGGCGGATATTACGTCGAGGCGCGTTTGCGCGAATTCACTCAGCGGGGAAGATCAGGTGGGGAGCTTCCCCAGACCGCAAAAAAACGGCCCAGGGAGAGATGGAATCACACTTCTTCCATGCGACCCAGCAGCGCTTGCAGACGATCCTGCCAGCCATTCTGCTGTTCTTTCAGCTGGCCATTTTCACGCTCCAGCTCTTCACGGTTATGCTGCGCAGCCTGAACGTCCTGCTCCAGCGTATTGTTCTTTTCTTTCAGCTCTTCGATTTCCATCTGCAACAGCGTGATGGTATCAATCGCCTGCTGAACTTTTGCTTCCAGTTTCTCAAACACTTCTAATGACATCGTCCTATATCTCCTGATCTTGCAAGGCGTTGATATCGTCCCGGAACCCCGGCGACGCCTTAACCCAAATAAGCGCACGGCTTGTGGTCGATTGTATGAAGCCCCGTCGCCCCTGTCCAGCGCCAGAGCCTGTAGATTGCGGTTGTCCGCAATTTTCGGCCTGGTCCTGGCCTGTTTGCGCACATTCCCGTTCGATTGTTAACGAATTAGCGAATCGAATGTTTCCGCCTTCACACTTTTTGCTCTGGAAACGGACATTATTTGGCGCGAAAACGCTCATTTCTTGACGAGGTACACACATTTTGATTTCGATATTTCTCGTTTACGCTCGTTAACGATAAATTAACACTATGCCTACATGGCAACGTGAGCGTCATGAATGCTCATGCATACAATAATCATCAAATTGTCTTCAGGATTCCGATTATGAGCCAGACATCGACCTTAAAAGGCCAGTGCATCGCAGAGTTTCTTGGTACCGGGTTGTTGATTTTTTTCGGCGTGGGGTGCGTTGCGGCGCTTAAAGTAGCGGGCGCAAGTTTTGGGCAGTGGGAAATCAGCATCATTTGGGGTTTGGGTGTGGCAATGGCCATCTACCTGACCGCAGGTGTGTCTGGTGCACATCTTAATCCCGCCGTCACCATCGCCCTTTGGCTATTCGCTTGCTTCGACGGACGTAAAGTTGTGCCATTCATTGCCGCCCAGTTTGCTGGCGCATTCTGTGCCGCCGCGCTGGTGTACGGACTTTACTACAACCTTTTCTTCGACTTCGAACACACGCACAATATGGTGCGCGGCAGCGTCGAAAGTCTTGAACTGGCTGGCATTTTCTCTACCTATCCGAATCCGCATATCAATTTTGTGCAGGCCTTCGCGGTAGAAATGGTGATTACCGCTATCCTGATGGGCGTGATTCTGGCGCTGACCGACGACGGCAACGGTATTCCACGCGGGCCGCTGGCACCGCTGCTGATTGGCCTGCTGATTGCGGTTATCGGCGCCTCCATGGGGCCACTGACCGGATTTGCGATGAACCCAGCGCGTGATATCGGGCCAAAAGCCTTCGCCTGGCTGGCAGGCTGGGGCGACGTTGCCTTCACCGGCGGCAAAGATATTCCTTATTTCCTGGTGCCGCTGTGTGCGCCAATCGTTGGCGCCGCACTGGGCGCATTCAGCTATCGTAAGCTGATTGGCCGCCATCTGCCGTGCGACACCTGCGAGGTTGAAGAGCCAAAAGCGGCCGCCAGCCAAAATCAACACAATGCTTCGCTGTAATCTGACTACGGAACGTTCATTATGACTGACAAAAAATATATCGTTGCGCTCGACCAGGGCACCACCAGCTCACGCGCCGTCGTTATGGATCATGACGCCAACATCGTCAGCGTGTCACAGCGCGAATTCGAACAAATTTACCCTAAGCCAGGCTGGGTTGAGCACGACCCAATGGAGATCTGGGCAACTCAGAGCTCAACGCTGGTTGAAGTGCTGGCAAAAGCGGACATTAGCTCCGACGAAATTGCCGCTATCGGCATCACCAACCAACGCGAAACCACCGTAGTGTGGGAGCGTGAAAGCGGTAAACCCATCTACAACGCCATTGTCTGGCAGTGCCGTCGTACGGCGGATATCTGCGAGCAACTCAAACGTGACGGCATGGAAGAGTACGTACGCAGCGCCACCGGCCTGGTGGTTGACCCGTACTTCTCCGGCACCAAAGTGAAGTGGATCCTCGACCACGTTGAAGGCTCCCGTGAGCGCGCTCGTCGCGGCGAACTGCTGTTCGGCACCGTCGATACCTGGCTGGTCTGGAAAATGACTCAGGGCCGCGTGCACGTTACCGACTACACCAACGCCTCGCGTACCATGCTGTTCAACATCAACACCCTCGAATGGGATGACAAGATGTTGGAGGTGCTGGACATCCCACGCGCCATGCTGCCAGAAGTGCGCAAGTCATCAGAAGTGTACGGTCAGACCAATATTGGCGGTAAAGGCGGCACCCGTATTCCTATCTCCGGCATCGCCGGTGACCAGCAGGCGGCGCTGTTCGGCCAACTGTGCGTCAAAGAAGGGATGGCGAAAAACACCTACGGCACCGGCTGCTTTATGCTTATGAACACCGGTGAGAAAGCGGTAGCTTCCAGCCACGGCCTGCTGACCACTATCGCCTGCGGCCCGCGCGGTGAAGTGAACTATGCGCTGGAAGGCGCGGTGTTTATGGCCGGGGCGTCCATCCAGTGGCTGCGCGATGAGATGAAGCTGATTAGCGACGCGTTCGACTCCGAATACTTCGCCACTAAGGTGAAAGATACCAACGGCGTGTACGTGGTGCCTGCATTTACCGGCCTCGGCGCACCTTATTGGGACCCGTATGCGCGTGGGGCGATATTCGGTCTGACCCGCGGCGTGAACTCTAACCACATCATCCGTGCAACGCTGGAATCCATCGCTTACCAGACGCGCGACGTGCTGGAAGCGATGCAGGCAGACTCCGGTATTCGTCTGCACGCCCTGCGCGTAGACGGTGGCGCGGTAGCCAACAACTTCCTGATGCAGTTCCAGTCCGATATCCTCGGTACCCGCGTAGAGCGTCCGGAAGTGCGTGAAGTCACAGCACTCGGCGCGGCCTACCTTGCCGGTCTGGCGGTTGGTTTCTGGCAGAACCTCGACGAACTACAGGAAAAAGCGGTAATTGAGCGCGAGTTCCGTCCGGGGATTGAAACCACCGAGCGTAACTTCCGCTACAGCGGCTGGAAGAAAGCGGTGAAACGCGCATTAGCGTGGGAAGATCACGAAGAGTAAACCGTTTTGCCTGATGGCGACGTATAAACGTCTTATCCAGCCTACAATACCGATTCGTAGGTCGGATAAGCGAAGCGCCATCCGACACACCATCTCCGTAGGGCTGGCAAGCGAAGCGCCCCCGCCAACGGTAAAATAAAGCCGGAGCTATGCTCCGGCTTTTTTATCAGCCAAACATCGGCAGCATCAGGAACAACTTAATCACCAGCGCGTTGACGATATCAATAAAGAACGCCCCCACCATCGGCACCACCAGGAAAGCGGTATGCGATGGGCCGAAACGCTCGGTAATCGCCTGCATGTTGGCAATTGCCGTCGGCGTTGCGCCAAGGCCAAAACCGCAGTGACCCGCCGCCAGCACCGCCGCATCGTAATTTTTGCCCATCAGTCGATAGGTTACGAAAACGGCATACAGCGCCATTGCCAGCGTCTGCACCGCCAGAATAACCAGCATTGGCAGCGCCAAATCCGCCAGTTCCCAGAGTTTCAGGCTCATCAGCGCCATCGCCAGAAACAGCGACAGACTCACGTTACCCAACACCGATACCGCACGTTCAAAGACACGATAAAAGCCCACCATCGCCAGACCGTTGCTGAGGATAACCCCAACAAACAGCACGCAAACGAACGTCGGCAGTTCCAGCGCGCTTCCGGCCAACAGTTGCGCAATCACCCTCCCTAACGTCAGACAGATAGCGATAAGCGCGATGGTTTCAATCAGCACCAGCGAAGTAATCACTCGCCCAACGTCCGGTTTTTCAAACGCCGTAGGGACTTCCTGGTCATCCGGGGTACCGTTCGGGGACGATGAGTGTTTTACCAGGTAACGCGCAACAGGACCGCCAATCAACCCACCAAGAACCAGACCAAACGTGGCGCAGGCCATCGCCACTTCGGTGGCATTGCTAAAGCCGTAGCGCTCAATGAACAGCTTACTCCACGCGGCACCAGTACCGTGCCCGCCCGACAGCGTAATGGAGCCAGCCAACAGACCCATTAGCGGATCCAACCCCAGCAACCTGGCCATTCCAATACCGAGCGTGTTTTGCAACAACAGCAACCCTACGACGACAATCAGGAAGGTGCCGACCACTTTCCCGCCCGCGCGCAGGCTCGCAATATTGGCGTTAAGACCGATAGTGGCGAAGAACGCCAGCATCAACGGGTCTTTCAGCCCCATATCAAAGTCAATTTCCCAGCCCATGCTTTTCTTGAGCACCAGCAGCGCCAGGGCTACCAGCAGGCCGCCCGCAACGGGTTCAGGGATAGTGTATTTCTTCAGGAAGGGAACGCTCTGGACCAGCTTTCGTCCGAGCAGCAACACCAGCGTTGCGGCAACGAGCGTCGATAGGGTATCGAGATGAAACATAAATGCAGCTCCTTACTAAACGCATGATCCATTCATACGCGACAAATTTCCGATGTCGTGATGGCCTCATCATGAGGCTTCGGCCGAAAGTGTAAGCAAGAACGGTAGGAAAATGATAGAAAAAGGTTTTTTCCTCATTAATTTTGTTAACTCCTCCCATTAAATACACGCAGGTTATACGGGTATTTTCCGCAATAATTTCCCCCCAATGAAAGCAACCGATTGCTTTTACCGGCCAGTCCGCTAAAATCGCCACTTTTCCATCACGGGATTGCCAGAAGAGATGTCCTCTAACACCCTCGATCAAGCCGATGCGCAACCGGTTGCGCAGAAGCAGAACAGCGAACTAATTTACCGTCTGGAAGACCGTCCGCCGCTTCCACAAACGCTTTTCGCCGCACTCCAGCACCTGCTGGCGATGTTTGTTGCGGTGATCACCCCCGCGCTGCTGATTTGTCAGGCGCTGGGTCTGCCAGCCGAAGATACCCAACACATTATCAGCATGTCGCTATTCGCCTCCGGTGTGGCATCTATTATTCAGATTAAAGCCTGGGGCCCGGTAGGCTCGGGTCTACTGTCTATCCAGGGTACCAGCTTCAACTTTGTCGCTCCGCTGATCATGGGCGGCACCGCGCTGAAAACCGGCGGCGCTGACGTGCCAACGATGATGGCGGCGCTGTTTGGTACGCTGATGCTGGCAAGCTGCACCGAAATGGTGTTATCCCGTGTTCTGCACCTGGCACGCCGCGTGATCACCCCGCTGGTCTCAGGCGTGGTAGTGATGATTATCGGTCTGTCGCTGATTCAGGTCGGCCTGACGTCTATCGGCGGCGGCTACGCGGCAATAGCAAACAACACCTTTGGTGCCCCTAAAAATCTGCTGCTGGCGGGCATTGTGCTGGCCATCATTATTCTGCTTAACCGTCAGCGTAACCCTTATCTGCGTATTGCCTCGCTGGTGATTGCCATGGCGGCGGGCTACCTGACAGCCTGGGCTCTCGGCATGCTGCCGGAAAATACCGCGCCAACCAATAGCAGCCTGATGATGGTCCCGACACCGCTGTACTACGGGTTAGGTATCGACTGGAACCTGCTGCTGCCGCTGATGCTGGTGTTCATGATCACCTCGCTGGAAACCATCGGCGATATCACCGCGACCTCCGACGTCTCCGAGCAGCCGGTTTCTGGCCCGCTGTACATGAAACGCCTGAAAGGCGGCGTGCTGGCTAACGGCCTGAACTCCTGTGTTTCTGCGGTATTCAATACCTTCCCGAATTCATGCTTTGGGCAGAACAACGGTGTGATTCAGTTGACCGGCGTCGCCAGCCGCTACGTTGGTTTTGTGGTGGCGCTGATGCTTATCGTGCTGGGCCTGTTCCCGGCGGTGAGCGGTTTTGTGCAGCATATTCCAGAGCCGGTACTCGGCGGCGCCACGCTGGTGATGTTCGGCACCATCGCCGCATCCGGCGTACGCATCGTCTCCCGTGAGCCGCTGAATCGCCGCGCGATCCTGATTATTGCGCTGTCACTGGCCGTCGGCCTTGGCGTTTCTCAGCAGCCGCAAATCCTCCAGTTCGCCCCGGACTGGCTGAAAAACCTGCTCTCTTCCGGCATTGCTGCAGGTGGGATCACGGCGATTATTCTGAACCTGGTGTTCCCGCCAGAGAAAGAGTAAACCCGACGCGGCAGTGGTCATCGCCACTGCCGCTGACATCGAATAATACGAATCCTGCCTTGAGGATTGCGCATAAATCATGCATAACAGGTTTATGTGCCCTTCTCAGGACGGAAGATCATGAAATTTCTTGGAAAGCTCATTATCTGGCTGCTGATCGCCCTGCTATTGGTGATTATGGCCTTCTATTTTTTGCTGCAAACGCGCTGGGGCGCCCGTCAGATTAGCCACTGGTTAACCGACAACACCGCCTATCAGGTCACGTTTGATGCGATGGATCATCGCTTCTCTTCGCCTTCACATATCCTGCTGAAAAACGTCACCTTTGGCCGCGACGGCAAGCCCGCCACGCTGGTCGCAAAGGACGTCGATATCGGCCTGAGTTCGCGCCAGATAACCGACCCGCTGCACGTCGATACGATTTTATTGCAGGACGGCACGCTAAACCTCTCTCCTTCTAACGCACCGCTGCCGTTTGCCGCCGATCGCCTGCAGCTGAAGAATATGGCGCTAAACAGCCCAGAAACCGGCTGGGAGCTGAGCGCACAGCGCGTTTTTGGCGGCGTGATACCATGGGCACCGGTCGCGGGTAATGTACTGGGCCAAAAAGCGCACATCCAGATGAGCGCAGGTTCGCTGCTATTAAACGGTATTCCGGCGACTAACGCGCTGATTGAAGGCGATATCAACGGCGGCGAAGTGATGCTGACGACCGTTGGCGCGGATATGGCGCGCGGTTCGTTGACCGGGAATGCACGACGCAACGGCGACGGCAGTTGGGTGGTGGATAATTTGCGCCTCAACGATATCCGCCTGCAAAGCGACAAGTCGCTGCTCAACTTCCTCGCCCCGCTCACTACCGTGCCATCTCTGCAAATTGGCCGTCTCGACGTGACCGATGCCAGCCTGCAAGGCCCGGACTGGGCGGTAACCGACCTGGATCTAAACTTGCGCAACCTGACGCTCAGTAACGGCGGATGGCAAAGCACCGACGGCAAAATTTCCCTGAACGCCAGCGAGTTTATCTACGGCTCATTGCATCTGCTCGACCCAATTCTGAACGCCGAGTTCTCCGAGCAGGGCGTTGCGCTGCGCCAGTTCACCTCCCGCTGGGAAGGCGGCATGGTGCGTAGCTCCGGCAACTGGTACCGCTCCGACAATGCGCTAGTGCTCGACGATACGGTATTCGCCGGGCTGGAATATACGCTGCCGCAAAACTGGAAAACGCTGTGGATGGAGCCGCTGCCAGCATGGCTGCAAAGCGTGACGCTGAAAAAATTTGGCGCCAGCCGCAACCTGGTGATTGATATCGACCCGGAATTCCCGTGGCAGATCACCGCGCTAGATGGCTATGGCGCCAATCTCCAGTTGGTGAAAAATGGCCAGTGGGGAGTATGGAGCGGTAGCGCAACGCTGAACGGCGCGGCGGCAACCTTCAACCGCATCGACGTGCGTCGCCCATCGCTAGCGCTGAACGCTGATGCCTCGAACGTCAACGTGACGGAGCTGAGCGCCTTTACTGAAAAAGGCATTCTTGAAGCCACCGCTACGGTATCGCAACAGCCGCAGCGTCACACCAGCGTGACCCTCAACGGGCGCGGCGTGCCGCTCAACATCCTGCAACAGTGGGGATGGCCGCCGCTGTCGATTGACGGCGACGGTAATATTCAGCTCACCGCCAGCGGCAGCGTGCAGGCAAATGCCCCGCTCAAACCCACGGTAAATGGGCAACTGCATGCGGTGAATATGAATAAACAGGAAGTGACGCAGCAGATGGTCGGCGGCGTGGTTTCTGAGACGAAGTAGCGGGCTGAATTAAGGGGGAGCGTGCGTGCTTCCCCTCACCCCAGCCCTCTCCCAAAGGGAGAGGGAGCAAACCATTCAGCGCACAAATCCCAACTCCTGCACCAAACGACTTCCTCCCATGAACCATCCCCGCCAGCCGCACAACACCGTCCCACTCAAAGCAACAGGGGGGGAGACTCGCCCACTAGCCGCACAAAACTGTCCCCTCTCCCCCACGGGGAGAGGGTTAGGGTGAGGGGGAGTCTTCGGATTTAAAGCGTCACTATCAGCTCATTACCCTGCGCAGTCACCACCACGCCCAGCTCGCTACCCGCCTGAGATCCCCCCTGCACGCCAGCTACCTGCTGGATATTGCGCAAGCACAGCGTCCAGCCAGTTGCCTTACCATTACCCTTCACGGTAATGACATTGCCCTGGCGTTTGGCGCTCAGCGTAAAGGCCACAGAGCCTTCCAGCGCCGGTACTTCGCACACTGCTTCACGTCCGTCCGCCAGCTGGAACAGCTGGAATTCAGTGCCTTCGTGCCAGGCATAGTCAGGCTTCTGGTTGTTGTTACCCAACGCCAGCAGGGTGTTATCGCGGACATAAACCGGCAGGCTCATAAAATCATGCTGCTGTTTATGCCAGCGGCTGCCCTGTACTTCATCGTTATGCCACAGGTGCGTCCAGCGGCCTTCCGGCAGGTAGAACTGCACGTCGCCTGCTTCGGTGAAGACCGGCGCAACGGCCAGGGAATCGCCCAACATGTACTGTCGGTCGAGATAATCACAGGCCGGATCGTCCGGAAACTCCAGCATCATGGCGCGCAGCATTGGCGTGCCCTGTTCATTGGCTAACGCCGCCTGGCGGTACAGGTACGGCATCATGCGGCACTTCATTTCAGTGAAGAAACGCACCACGTCGCAGGACTCGCTGTCGTACGCCCATGGCACACGATAGGATTTGCTGCCGTGCAGGCGGCTATGGCTGGAGAACAGACCGAACGCGCACCAGCGCTTGTACACATCCGCCGGCGCGGTGTTTTCGAAGCCGCCGATATCGTGGCTCCAGAAGCCAAAGCCAGAGAGACCAATCGACAGGCCGCCGCGCAGGCTTTCCGCCATCGATTCGTAGTTGGCGTAGCAGTCGCCGCCCCAGTGCACCGGGAACTGTTGGCCGCCCACCGAGGCCGAGCGGGCGAACAGCACCGCTTCTTTCTCGCCGAGCGTTTCTTTCAGCACGTTCCACACCATTTCGTTGTAGATAAAGGCGTAATGGTTGTGCATTTTCTGCGGGTTGGAGCCATCAAACCACTGCACGTCGGTCGGGATACGCTCGCCGAAGTCCGTTTTGAAGCAGTCAACGCCCATCGCCACCAGCTCTTTCAGTTTGTCGGCGTACCACGCGCAGGCTTCCGGGTTGGTGAAATCATAAATCGCCAGCCCCGGCTGCCATTTATCCCACTGCCACAAAGAACCGTCCGGGCGTTTAAGCAAATAGCCTTTCTCTTTCAGCTCTTTGAAAATCGGGGATTTCTGGCCGATGTACGGGTTTATCCATACGCACACCTTCAGCCCTTTGTCTTTCAGGCGCTGAATCATCCCTTTTGGATCGGGGAAGGTCACCGGATCCCATTCGAAATCGCACCACTGGAAGGCTTTCATCCAGAAACAGTCGAAGTGGAACACGTGCAGCGGCAGGTCACGCTCGGCCATGCCGTCGATAAAGCTGTTCACCGTCGCTTCGTCGTAGTTGGTGGTGAACGAAGTCGTCAGCCACAGACCGAATGACCAGGCCGGCGGCAGCGCCGGACGCCCGGTGAACTGGGTGTAGCGGTTCAACACCTCTTTCGGGGTGGGGCCGTCGATGACGAAGTATTCCAGATGCTCGCCTTCCACGCTGAACTGCACCTTGGACACCTTCTCAGAGCCAATCTCAAAGGAGACGTTTTCCGGGTGATTCACCAGCACGCCGTAGCCGCGGTTGGTCAGGTAGAACGGGATATTTTTGTAGGATTGCTCGGTACTGGTGCCGCCGTCTTTGTTCCAGGTTTCAACGTTCTGACCGTTGCGCACCAGCGCGGTAAAGCGCTCGCCAAGGCCATACACCGTTTCGCCAACACCCAGATCCAGGCGCTCGAACATGTAGTTGCGATTATCATTAGTGTCCTGCACGTAGCCGTTGTTTTTCAGCTGGCTGCCGGTGATACGCACGCCGTTTCGCAGGAAATCTAATGCCCAGAACTCACCTTTGGTGACGCGAACGCTGAGGTTGCCGCTTTTCAGCTCGGCAAATTCAGCGGTGTTCTGCATCTCCACGTGCACATCCTTCAGCACGTTCAGCGGATAGTTCGGCCCGGTCTCCAGCGCGCCCTGGAAGTGCTCGATACGCACCCCGATAACCCCTTCCTGTGGCGAGAACAAGCGCAGGGTAAACAGAGGCGTATCCAACTGCCAGGTGCGTTCGCGGACATCACGTGGCGCCACGTACACCACCATCTCATTGCAATGCTGTTCAACGTCAAACACCTGAACAGGTTGAATTAAATTCAGGCCCGGTTGGATCAGCCAGTTTCCATCACTGATTTTCATAGCTCGTCCTCTTAATTCTCTAAAGATTGCTTCATGGATACGTTTTCAAAGTCCTGCTGATTGCGGTGCGCGCCCTGCGACAGTTCGGCCATCATCTTGACCAGGAACGGCGTTTTCAGGGTGTAGAAGCGCTTCGCCACCACAGCGCTCAGCAGGTAGCAAATAGCCGGTACGATAGTAAACAGGGCAATAATGATGCTGATGGTGGCTGGGTTTTGCGTAGTTGCCGCAGCGTTGTAGCCGCCGCCTGCCAGCATCCAGCCAATCATTGCGCCGCCCAGCGCCAGGCCCAGCTTCAGCACGAACAGCGTGCCCGCAAAGCTAATGCCGGTGAGGCGTTTGCCGTTACACCATTCGCCGTAGTCGACGGTGTCGGACATCATCACCCACTGAATCGGCGTCACCAGCTGGTGCAGCACGCCAATCACGAAGATGAAGGCGAACATCAGCACGCTGGCGTTCATCGGTACAAAGAACATCGCCAGGCTCAGCACCGCCAGGATGGCGTTGGTCCACCAGAAGACGCTCACTTTGCATTTCCAGTCGGTCAGCGGTTTAGCCAGCGCCGAACCTATCAGGTTGCCGACGCAGTAGGTGGTGAGGAAGGCGGTAAACAGCGCCGGTGAACCCAGAATCCAGGTGACGTAGTACATCATCGCACCGCCGCGTACGCAGACCGCCATAATGTTGAGGATGGTCAGAAGGCCGACGATACGCCATTGGTCGTTTTGCCAGATATCGCGTAGGTCTTCACGCATCGAGTTGTTGGTTGGCGGCGCTTCTACTCGCTCTTTGGTGGTGAAGAAACAAAAGGCCAGCATCAAAAAGGCAATCACTGACAGCACCGCAATACCGCCCTGGAAGCCCAGCGCTTTGTTCTCGCCGCCAATCAAATTCACCAGCGGCATCATCAGCACGGTAGAAAGCATTCCGCCCGCAGTCGCCAGCACGAAGCGCCAGGACTGTAGGGAAATGCGTTGCGTTGGGTCGTTGGTGATCACCCCGCCCAGCGCGCAGTAAGGAATATTGACCACGGTATAGAACAGAGTCAGCAGCGTGTAGGTGACGGCGGCATAAATGAGTTTGCCGTTGTAGCTAAGATCCGGCGTGCTGTAGGCCAGCACGCAGACGAGGCCGAACGGCAGCGCGCCAAACAGCACCCACGGGCGGAACTTACCCCAGCGGCTGCGCGTACGGTCAGCCAGCAGCCCCATGCACGGGTCGGAAATGGCGTCCAGCGCGCGCGCCAGGAGAAACATAGTGCCAACGTAACCTGCGGGTATACCGAAGATATCGGTATAGAAGAACATCATGTACAGCATGACGTTATCGAAAATAATATGGCTGGCAGCGTCGCCCATGCCATAACCGATTTTCTCTTTGGCAGATAATACTTCAATCTTCATCTTGCAAACCCCTTTGCACCGAGCCCACGCCGGAACCGGTTACCGTTTTGTAAACCATCCACGCCATAAGGTGAATTGCGATATCTCGTTATCAAATTACGTTTCTTAATTTCTGTGATCTGGGATGGCGGATAGAGTATGTCTAAGTGTAACTTACGGAATTTATAGAGATTTCTAGCCACACCGTGCGAGGGATATAAAAAAGATGGTGAAAAATGTAAGTAAAGATGTGGTAACTGCTTGAAAGTAGCTATAATGCGCCCCGCCTCCATGTAGCAATCGAGGCGCGGAAGATCGTCGTCTCCGGTGAGACGATTGGTTCCTAATTCCAGTGGTAGCCGCCAATGGCTCCCGGCAGGTTCGACTCCTGCGATCTCCGCCAAAATTCGCTACGCTTCCAGCTCTCTTCTTCCTTGTTCGTTTGCCGTTTAGTCGCTGAATTTTCCCTAACCAACGCTAATTGCCCATCCTGCTGCAGTTAAAACACATCGCTACTGTCCCGCTTCGTTTACGCCGTACACCAGCGCGGCCAGCGGCTGAAAAAGCGTCGTCTGAGGTTGGCAGATAGGGTTAAAAACTGGGCGATTTAGCGGAGAATTTCGGGAATCGTCGGAGTCATGACGAGATAATGAGCATGAGTGGAGAACGCTACCCAGCAGCGTAAAAAGGTAACCTCTGGAAAAGGAAGGGTTTTATCCGTATACCCGTCGCATAACGCCATTCAGGCAAGAAATAATATGCCGGGGGGGATGTGGTAAATGATTGAAAGTAGCTATAATGCGCCCCGCCTCCATGTAGCAATCGAGGCGCGGAAGATCGTCGTCTCCGGTGAGGCGGCTGGACTTCAAATCCAGTTGGGGCCGCCAGCGGTCCTGGGCAGGTTCGACTCCTGTGATCTTCCGCCAAAATTCCTCCGCAGTCATCCGAAAACGTCTAAAAATCCTTTATTTTCAATATATATAGTAAATCAGGTGATGCTGCCAACTTACTGATTTAGTGTATGATGGTGTTTTTGAGGTGCTCCAGTGGCTTCTGTTTCTATCAGCTGTCCCTCCTGTTCAGCTA